>JASFJF010000065.1:0-12991 GCA_050122255.1 Desulfobacterales bacterium | reverse complement strand
TGACATTTTCCTGGAGCTGCGCGATTATGATAAGCTCAAAGGAAAATGCGGAGCCTGTGAATATAAGCGCGTTTGCGGTGGCTGCCGTGCGCGAGCCTATGAGGCAACCGGTGATTTCATGCGAGAAGAGCCCCTTTGCAGCTACAAACCCCGTTCAAACAAGTGACCACGCCAACCATATCGGCTTCCACCCCAGATTAGCCCCGTCCATCGCAGGCATCGACGACACTTCGAGGCTTGGAGCAAATTCTTGAAAACTGTTGACCCTTGCCGACAGTTTGGTATCATCAATGGTGAATCGATGTTTGAGAATCCCCAATGAAGAGGTCCTATGAAAATCCAATCTTTGATGATTGCTAATCCCATCACCATTGGTCCTCACGCGTCGGTCAGCGAGGCCATTGAGCTGATGAAGGCCAACTCTATCCGTCACCTGCCGGTGGTCACCGGCGGAAATCGGCTGGAAGGATTTTTGACGTTGGCAGATTTGAAACAGGGGCTAATCCCCTCAATGCTGGGGGATGTGTCCTTGGATGATTTGATGATTAAAAATCCGATTACAGTCAGCCCCGATGATGATATCGAACTGGCGGCCATGCTGATTTACAATCATAAAATCGGTGGAATGCCGGTGGTCGAAGATGGCCAATTGGTGGGGATTGTCACAGCAACCGACATGCTGCGTGCCTTTATCGACATGATGGGCATTTTGTCGACCACCTCGCGCATCGATGTGGTCCTTGGCGACCAGCCCGCTACCTTCAAAAGAGCCATGCAGATTATCAATGACCATGGTGGTGATATTATCAGTGTTAGCATGACGCCTCAGCAGAGAAGTAAGCGGGTTTACTATTTTCGCCTGACGGCCTGTAAAACGGATGTTATCGAAGATGCCTTGGCCAAGGATGGGTTCGATGTACTGGCGGCAATGGATTAGAAGTGGTTGCCTGAACTTCGAAAAAACCGACCGCCAGAAACACCGCTCCCTGTAATGCTTACCTGTTTTTTCTCAAATGATATATTTTTCAGCCTCGCGCCATTTGCGCTCGATCTCTCTGGCAACGGCTGCCTTCAGGTCGATGCATTCGATGACGCTGACCGCCTGACTGCCGATGATATCCAGAGAGGCACTGGCCATCCAGCAGCGTCCATTAAAAAAAATATAGCGGTCTTGGAGCATAACATGGCGCCGGACTTCGACATCCGGGCAACTACAGCAAAAGCTTCTTAAACTACCGTCGAAGCCGTCTGCCAATGCTTTGGGCTCACGGCTGGTCAACAAGCGCAGCGGGTGTTTTATATTTTCAAGACATTTAAATGTTGTGTTGCCAAAGCAGGTATCAACCAGCGTAACCGTTGTTTTGGCAGAACTGAAAAATTTTTGGGCTTCCGATACGGTTTTCAGATGATCGTTTTTCGCCTCTACAATTTGAACCGGCTTTTTATCTCTGACCAGCAGAATCTGAAGCTTTTTCAATTGCGGCTTCATTTGCTCGTCAAAAACATTGCTTTCCCAGGTTGAATTCAAAATTCGCTGATCACAGCGCTGCATCAGATCCTGCAACAATTTTGACAAAAGCTGTCGATGACCGTGCCTGTCATTGCGCACCAGATCGTTGGCCAATTTGACATGATTGAGATTGACCCCTAGGTAATCCACATCGACATTAAACTGGTTACAAAGATCTTCAAGTTCGTAATTGCCGAAGTATTCTTTTATAGCATCTGTAAGAATTTCAATAGCTTTTGTCCCCATGAGGCTCATACCTCCAGATTTCTAATGGCGATCCGATCGCCGGTGTAAGCGCACTGCTATATATATCGGCAACTCCATCAAAAGCTTTAACGCTTATGGAAGTAGACGCCTCAGGGCAGATTTTCTGGTGACATGAAGGGTTTGACTGTCAGGTGGTTGCCGTCTGTGGTGATGATAATAGCACCATTGAGATCGGTGCGAAATATGCGGCATCCATGATTTTGATAGGCGGCCAGCACGGCAGGGTGTGGAAATCGAAACCGGTTTTTCCAGCCTGCAGAGATTACGGTAACCTCAGGCCGAACGCGGTTTAGAAAAAGTTGACTGCTCGATGACCGGCTGCCGTGGTGAGGCGCCAGCAGGACATTGCTGTCCAATTCAAGGCCTGCCATCTTGACCAGTTCTTTTTCAGCTTTGATCATGATGTCGCCCGGAAACAAAAATGATACATTGCCGAAGGTTACCTTCACAACTAAGGAATTGTTATTGGTATTGCGCCATCTGTCTAACTTTTTACGGGTGATAAAATCAGCCGGGGGATATAATATGATAAATTCCACCCCATTTATCTGCTGGCGGCGGCCAAGCTGATGAAAATCTGGCTGAACACATCCATTGCGGTCAATCATTTCCCGGAATGCTTTATAACCGAACGTCGATCGAGTTTCACCGTTGGTCCAGACCGATTTCACGTTGAAATGTTCAGCAATGTAAATCAGGCCATTGAGGTGGTCGCTGTTGGGATGGGTGAGGATTAACGTGTCGATACTCAATATTTTTTTACGCCATAAGAATGGTGCGATTACGCGAGCACCCATATCAAAGGAATTATTGTCCGGAAAACCACCGCCATCAATTATGGCCCTGGCGCCGCCCGGCATTTCCAAGAGGGCTGCGTTACCCTGCCCGACATCCATGTAGGTCACCCGTAAATCAGAATGCCAATAGCGCTGGCTGACCCAGTAACCGGCGTCCACCAAAAGAACCAGCATCACCCCCAGACCGACGATGGTGCATTGCCTGTGCGCCAGTTTTGCCAACACCCACCGGCCGGCCTCAGTCAGCCTGAATAACAGCCGGTTTAAAACGAGCGTGCCGCGCGCGAGTCGGCCACTGCTTGCAGAAGGGCCAATATCCGACTGCTGCAGTGCCAGAGGAGCTGCTTCGGGCACCCTCGTCTGAGAGCCCCAACGGCGCAGCAGGGCCCAGCCCAGCAGATAATAACACAGGATTTCCAGCACGCTGGGCGTGAAAGTTTTAAGCGCCGCAAACGGCACATCGGACAGGCGCGTAATCACGACCATGGTCATATCCAGCACAAAAAGGCAGATTTTCACCCCGACATATGCCAGCTGGTTGCTAATGGGATAAACAAACAAAGCCAGCAGCCCGCAGGGGATGACCCCGAATCCCACCAGCGGTACGATCAGAAAGTTCGCCAGTAGCCCGATCAGCGAAATCTGGTTGAAATAAACCATCACCAGCGGTAACGTCCCACCAATGGCAAAAACTGACACTACAAGAAAAGCCGTTAATTTGTGGCGTACTTTACGGGACGGGCTCATTTCAGCTGGGTGTTTGTCGGCCGATCTGATCTGCCAGCAGGACATGCCGTATAGGATCGACAACACCGCCATAAAAGAAAGTTGAAACGAAATTGAGAATAATGATGGCGGAAACACGATCAGGATGATAAAAGCGGCCAGCGCTAAAATATTGAGCGCATCGCGCTCGCGTTCGACCACAAAGGTCAATAAAAACGCGCACACCATGATGACGGCTCGCTGAGTTGAAGGCGACATTCCGGAAATCAGCCCGTAGAGGCAGACCGGAACCAGCGAAACAATGGCAGCGCCTTTGCGTGTCCAGGCCTTCCAGAGCAATGGCCGCACCAACCGCAGCAGCCTCTGAAACACGAAAAATGACGCGGCAGCAACGATGCCGATATGAAGTCCCGAAATGGCCAGAATATGCCCGACACCGGCACGATTAAATCTATCGCGCAGTTCAGATGATAGGCCGGACCGATCGCCGATAATCAGGGCCTTCAGAACGGCGGTCGATGGTTCTCGGCCGGCATTTTCAATAAGGGCTGCCATTGCGCGGCGTGAATGGCCGAGTCGGTCCGACAGATCCGTGATGCGGTCTTTTTGAATTACCCGTATGCGATCGCCCTGAGTATAGGCGGTACGCCGGACATTTTTAAAGGCCATGTAGCGCTGATAATTAAAACCGCCCGGGTTGTTGAAGTTACGCGGCCGGCGCAATCGACTGCGAAACATCACCTGATCCCCCCTGGCAATCTGCGGCCCCCTGCCCCGCACCGTAACCTGAATCTTGCCCTTTACCCGATAGGATGTATCCCTGTATTTAAGGGTGTCGGCCAGCAGAACAAACTTTTTAAGGTATTTAAAGTCGCGCGGATGGCTGTCCACCACGCCGGCAATCTGCCAGCGAGTTTCATCTGAAAAAGAATGAATGTGATTGGCCGGCAGGCGAGGTGAAACCCAGGGTTGGATGGCAGCATAGCCTAAAGCGGCAAATAAAATAATGGGCGCCCAGCGGCTGGTCCGGCGGCGCCAGATGCGATAACCCATCAGTATGGCGCTTACACAGATGATACCGGCAGCGACAGTGACATGGCCCTCGAAATGAGATCCGCAAAGAATGCCACCCATCAGCGCAAATAAAAACGCAGCGATCGGCCGTGAATAAACCTGCCTCGGCATGGTTTTGTCCGTTGTCGGTCGTTAATTGTTGGTTGGTGTTTCTAGCGTTAATACAACTACTTGATTCGCTTGATGGCGGCGCCCAACTGGCTGAACTTTTTTTCAATGGTTTCATAACCGCGGTCCAGATGGTAGACGCGATTGACCTCGGTCTGACCTTCAGCCACCAGACCGGCTAGAATCAGGGAAGCACTGGCTCTCAAATCGGTGGCCATTACAGGCGCGGCTGAAAGGGCGGGCACGCCTTTAACGATGGCTGTGTGACCGGATATTTTGATATCTGCGCCCATGCGCTCCAGTTCGCTGACATGAATAAAGCGGTTTTCAAATATGGTTTCAGAAATCGTGCTAGTGCCGTTGGCGACGCACATCAACACCATGAATTGCGCCTGCATATCGGTTGGAAAGCCCGGATATGGCTGGGTTTCAACATCCACGCTGATAATCTCGTCATTACCGTGAACATGGATCGAATTATCGGTAGTGCTGATGTTGACCCCGGCGCGCCTGAGCTTGTGAATGCTTGCACGTACATGCTCCGGATTGCAATCGACCAGCTTCACGTTGCCATGCGTCAACGCCGCAGCGATCATGAAGGTACCTGTTTCGATCCGATCTGGAATGATTCGCACCGATACCGGCTTTAAGGATGTGACCCCGTAAATCGTTATCACAGCCGTTCCGGCTCCCTGAATATCAGCGCCCATTTGATTAAGGACTTCTGCCAGCGCAACGACCTCGGGCTCGCGCGCGGCATTTCGCAAAACGGTGGTGCCCTCGGCCAAAACGGCGGCCATCATCAGGTTCTCGGTGCCGGTGACGGTCACCGTATCGAAATAAATATCGGCGCCTTCTAATTTTTTTGTGGCCGCCCGCACGTAACCATGCTCCAGCTGGATATCAGCGCCCAGCTGGGCCAGTCCTTTTAAGTGCAGATTGATCGGACGGGCGCCGATGGCGCAGCCGCCCGGAAGCGAAACAATGGCTCTTTGCAGGCGGGCCAGCATGGGTCCTAAAACCAGAATCGAAGCCCGCATTTTTCGAACCAGATCGTAGGGGGCTTCGCAGCTTAAAATTCGCCCGGTATCCACATGGACCGTATCTCCGTGCGCCTCCGCGCGGGCCCCCAGATTGCAAAGCAACGCTTTGATGCTTTCGATGTCCTGCAGTTGGGGCACGTTGGCGTATGTATTGGCGCCTTCGGTCAGCAGCGACGATACTAAAATGGGCAGTGCTGCATTTTTGGCGCCGCTGATACGAACCTGCCCTTTTAGCGCTCGTCCACCCTCTACCAATATTTTATCCATCAAATTCCCTTATTCTGCCTGGCCAAATTTAACTATTTAGACCACCACGAAGAACGCGAAGGGCACAAAGGAGAAAACATTGAAGCCTGGAATCAAACGCCCTTCGTGAACTTTTCACGCTTTAAAACGCCCGCGCCCTTTATTAACCACAAAGAAACAAAGAACACAAAGAAAAAAGCGCTCCCCTGATGGTGCGGGGCAGCGCTTTGGAAACACGAACTGGCGTCTGGAATCAGTGGTGATGGTCACCATCGCCTTTGATGGCTTTCAGGACGGCTTTGATGATGCAATAGGACATGCCAAGGCCGATTATCGTCAGGGCATACCACAGCCCTCCGTGAAAAACAATGTGACTGGCATCCCAAATCCATTCGAAATGAAACGGAAACATATCATTCCTCCGGGTATTTTGTATAAAATACTATTTCGTGCTTTTTAAATTTTGTGTTTTCGTGATTTATTCTTTTATGTTTTTTATCTTTGTGACCTTCGTGTTCTTCGTGGTAATAGTTGCAGAGTCAAAGACCAGCGCTGTATCGCTTGCCAATTTAGAACCGAAGCGGCGCTATGACTCCGCCGGGCTGAGTTCCGGCTCGGGACCGGCAACATCAGGCTCCGGGGCCGGCCCGGCTTCAATCGCCGCGTCTGCTGAGGGCTCATCAATCGGGTTTAATTCCTGCTCCTGGGGGAAAATCGGCAGATACCGATACGATATGGATATCATGATGACCCCGTAAGCCACCGGTAAAATCGTGGTAGCAACTTCCTGCCAGCTGGGCAGGTAGGGAAACCAGTCCTCAAACGGCAGCACCGGAACGGCCAGCGTCTGCAGCACCATTACCCAGCGGTTCAGACTAACGCCCAGTACGCCTAAAAATACGGCCAGCCACAGGAGTCCCTGGTTCCTGCGCAGCCCGGGAGTAATCAGAATCAAAGCCGGTACGATCCCGCATACACCGACTTCGAGGATGAGGATCCACAGACCGTACCACGAGCCCGGGCTGCTGGTATAAAAATCCATAAAAACAAATCCTTTCGAGGGTGCCGTGACTGTGGCCCAGTAAATGGTATCGGCGATTTTGGCGATGATATAGGTAAAGATCATCCAGCCGGAAATTTTGGCCAGCAGATCAATCACGTTGTCTTTAACCAGCTTTTTACGGGTTAAAGCCTCGGTGATTTTGGTAATAAAAATGGTAAAACAGGGGCCATAAGCCGCAGCCGACCAGGTAAACAGAAAAAAGGTCCAGGGCCAGACCAGCACCCCTTCGCGAAAGCCGAACGGGCGGCCGAACATTACGCCCGGCACACCGCCCAGCGATCCCTGGTGAAAAAAGGACAGAAAGGCGCCGGTGGCGGCAAACACGGCCATGATTTCATGCATGTTGTGACTCAGATGATGAAAAAACGGGACCTTATCAAGCTTGCGATTTTCCAGCACCAGCGGAATGTACTCGATGATCAACACGCCCAGGTATGCAGAAAGACAGAATGCCACCTCGGTTAGCATCGAATGCACATTGGCATGCCAGAAGATGAACCAATTGCGCAAAGGTTGACCAACATCGAAGCTAAGAATCAGCAATGCTGATGTGTAACAGATCACCCCGATGAGCACGGCATAGTTGATAATGTTTTTCAATTCATCTTTACCGACCAAGTACCGCAAAAAACCGGTGAAAAAGGCACCACCACCCAGGGCGATGACGGCCAGGTCGGCCCAGATCCACAACGCAAACCCGTAAGCATTATTCATGTTGGTCTGATTGAGTCCTTTTATGAAAACCAGCAACATGGCAAAGACACCCCAGGCCAGTACCAGGCCATTGGCGCCAATCCAAAGGACGAATTGCCAGATCGGACATCGTTTAACCCCTTTGGGAATTAATGCAGCATCCATAAGTTCCGTGCTCCTCAGTAGAAATGATAGCTAATTTATGATAAGCGCTTGTAAGAAAACTAGCTGTGTGCTTTGCTTTTAAATTCACCCTTCAGGTAGTTGTCTCCGGCTTTACGAACCCACTCACGGCTGGTCAGATAATAAATCTTGGTATTGGTGCCCAGGCGTTCCAGCAGACGAAAGGCCTTGGGGTTCTTGGAGTGCCCATGGTGCGCCGGATCCGGCTGCGCCAAGTCGAAAACCTGATGATCATGATTGTTCAGGTCACCGAAGATAATCGCACCGGACGGGCAGGCCTGGGTGCAGGCGGTTTGATATTCATCTTCTTCAATCTCGCGCCGGCCCTCGACGTAGGCCTGATCCATGGCCAGCTGGTAGCGATGAATGCAAAAACTGCATTTTTCAACCACACCGCGCATGCGCACCGAAACGTTGGGATTGAGCATTTTTTCCATGCCGTCGGGCCAGATCGGATCCCACCAGTTAAACTGGCGCACATGGTAGGGGCAGGCTCCCATACAATAGCGACAGCCAAAACAACGCGGATAAATCTGGCTGACGATGCCGGTGGCCATATCGTAATCTGTGGCAGTTGCCGGACAAACCGAAACACAGGGTGAATGTCCATCATGCCCTTCACAGTGCTGGCAGGGACGCGGCAGAAAGCATTCTTCATAGTCTGGAAACGATTTGCCATTGTTTATTTTGTATACATGCATCCAGGAAACACTGAGCATCTTGTCGGTTTCGTCTTCGCGGAACGGAATGTTGTTTTCCGCATAACAGGCCACCATGCAGGCCCCGCAGCCGGTGCACTTGTCCAGATCGATCACCATTCCAAACTTCTTGCCATTTTCGCTTTTCATCAGGACCCCTTGATCATCCTTAAACATTCAATCGACAATATTCCATATTCAATTATATAGGGCTCAACTCAGTTTAGCTCTGATACCCCAGGCCGCATTATGCCCTGAGGCCGGGTCATCGGTTGGGCCGCTCAATTGATTGAAATTGACCCCCTTGCCGGCCAAAAATCGGTTATCGGCCGTATGGCCAAGACCCCGGGGAATAGCAATAACACCGGGCATTATCCCTTGGGTCAGGCGGATCTTCACCTGTGCCGACCCTCTGGGGGTGGCCAGAGTGGCAGGCCGACCCTCTGACAGCCCGAGCTGTTCGGCGGTGGCCGGGTTAATTTCCACCAGCACATCATTCCCCTTTAAAATCGTGTCCTCAAGAGCTTTAATCATAAATGGCGGGGCGCCCGGTTGACCGTCGCCATTGAGCCGCATGCTATCATAGGGAACCAGCAGCAGCGGGTAGCCAGCTACGTCACCTTCGGCTTTAATCGGCTCATAAGCGGCCAAGGTGCGAATATCAGCGTTGGTAAATTCAAATTTGGTCGAATCGGTCTCAAACGCATCCACCCATTGGGTACTACTAAAGGCATCATCGACCCAGTAGCCATTTTCAAGCAACCCATCCCAGCGATCGCTCAGGGTTTCTGCCAGACAACTGTCGTAGTCATTCCATTCAAAGGCGGCGCCAATCGTATGGCCCAGTTCCTTTGCCAATTGAATAACGACATCGCCGACATGACGCGTATTGTAACGTGGCTCGACCGCCGGCTGGGCCAAGCTGATGATGGGTTTTGGAAAGCCACTGGCGCCGGCCACATCCTGGTTGCGTTCCAGGAACATATGGTTGGGCAAAATCATATCCGCCAGCGCACTGGTTTCATCCAGATATGAGGAGAAACTGACGACCATCGGGATTTTCTTAAAGGCTTTTGCAACGGCGACGGTATCCGGCAACGAATAGGCCGGATTGGCATCTGCGATAAACAGCATTTGCAGCGGTGATTCGGCACTGGCGTTGACAACCTCGGGCAATCGATGCAGCAGATAGCGGGCGTTGGGGTGGCGATGGGTACCGGCGCCATCAATGCGGGGCTGTTGCAGGCCCCTGGCGGCAACCGCATCAATTTCCAGTTCCGGCCATTCAATGTAATCGGGCTCAGGTACGGCCCAAATGCCCCCCGGTTGGTTGATGTTGCCGACCAGCGCGTTTAAGGTGTGCACCGCCAGGAAAGGTTGCAGGCTTCCGGCCAGATGGCCCTGGCCCTGACCGCAAATTGCCAACGGGCGGCGCGCAGCGGCAAAATCCCTGGCAAGGTTCAGGATAGTGCCGGCACTGATGCCGGTTACCTTCGAAGCAATCTCGGGCGGAAAGCCGTCAATTGCCTGCTGAAAACGCTCGGGCAATCCGGTTGTATAACCATTGACAAAATTGCGGTTGTACAGCTGTTCTTTAATGATCACGTGCGCCAGGCCTAAAGCCAGCGCCCCTTCGGTGCCGGGGTTGATCGAAATCCAGTGATCAGCTTTGGCCGCCGTTTTGGACAGACGTGGCTCAACTTGATCCATGCGCCCGCCGGCCTTGAGAAATTCTGATTTGGCCCGGAACATATATCCGGGTGATCCCCAGCCTTCAATCAGGCCGCTGCCGAGGCTAAGGACAAAATCGGCATTTGCAATATCAAATCCGGCCATGGAGCGGGTTCCCTGCATCAGGTAAAGTGACAGTTCATACGTGTCCCACATTGACGGCATCCGCCAGAAGTTGGGAGAACCGTAAGTGGTTAAAAAGCGGTTAAAAAGCGCCGGAACCGTGCCTCGATCGGAGCCGGCCACCCAGCCGACCGTATGCGCGGACCCGTCGGCGCGCAGTTGCCGCAGTTGGGCGGCTAACTCGGAAATGGCGTCCCGCCACGATATTTGCTGCCAGCGGCCGCTGACCTTTTTTAAGGGCGCCTGAATGCGATTCGGCCCGTACAGCAGTTGGGCAGTGCTGTTTCCCAGAGGGCAAAGCCCCCCGTTGTTTACGGGATGCCCTTCGAGGCCCTCGATTTTGATGACCCGCTCGTCGACTTTTTTAACCGATATCCCGCAACCGCCGGGGCACAGCAGGCAGGCAGAGTTTACCCGGCTGATTTCACCTTTTGGCGGAATCGGTGTCCAAGGCCAATTTTGGCTCCAGATCGCAACGTCATCGGTGAGTTTCCAGGGTAATGGTGACAGCGCCGTACCGGCGGCACCGCCAAGAGCAAATGCTAAAAAACTTCTTCGATCTACTTTCATTTAATTTCCCTGTTAGGATAGCACATTGATAGTTGAAAACAAGATCTGCCATCAATCGGTTTGCCATGAGCACATATTCTTTAATGGTGGCAAACGAAACAGCCCCCGCGCTGGGTCTGAACGCTGTTTTGATTGACGCCTTCCCTGCGATGGCACTCGGCGCAATCATCCATTTTCATGCGATCCCAGGAGTTGCGTTTGATACCGGAAATGTTTCGGCCCCAGATATCAATACTGTAACCGGAAATGCGGTTTTGCTTATAAATTGGTAAGCTTTCCGATTCACCGATATGCCCGTGGCAGGTCACACAGTCCATTTCTCCCATTTTCACATGGGCTGCATGCGAGAAAAACACATTCTGGGGCTGGCGCGAATAAATCAGCCAGGGAACTTCCCGATTATTGGCAACGTACTCGTTGACGAAGCGGGCTTCTTCAGGATCTTCGCCGTTGACCTCTTCATGGCATTCGATGCATTGATCCAGTGTCGGTACACCGGAATAAGAGCCGTCTTCCCGGAAAAAGTGGCAGCTCTCGCAACCATCTTCAACCAGTTCGTTGTGTAAAACGTGATTGTATTCGATGGGCTGTTTTTTCTGGGAGTAAAGAGCCTTGGGGAAAACGACCCAGCCGACAACCAGGCTGGCAGCTAACCCGAGGATGAAAAACAAAATGATGGGTCCGCCGGCCCCGCCATCATCGGCTTTGGCAGTTGGGGCTGTTTCAGGGGCAGGTGTGGTTGTTTGCTGATCTTTTACTATGGCCGCATTGCCTTGTTCCTCTGTGGTCATAAAAGCTCCGTGATTATCAAGGTTGATTGAAACACGTCTCGACAAGCATTTACCGTCCCGCGCCGACCATCATCGGCTGGGTGCGATTTAATGAAAATGTCGCGATTACAGCAAGTTATACTGGTGGCAACGGACATTACGTGCCGACAAAGGTTTCTGTATTACCTTAATTGGCGCGATTTTGTCAAGCAAAATCATTGGCTAAAAGCGCCGTAACTGTGCAGGCCGGGCAGAAGATTAACGCCGAAATAGGTAAATAAAACTGCGGCAAAACCCACCAGCGACAGGTAGGCAATTCGTCGCCCCCGCCAGCCGCGCATCAGTCTGGCATGCAGCAGGGTAGCGTAGATGAACCAGGTGATCAAAGACCATGTCTCTTTAGGATCCCATCCCCAGTATCGTCCCCAGGCGGAATTGGCCCAGACGGCGCCGCTGATGATGCCAATCGACAAAAACAGAAAACCAAACAGAGTGACCTGGTAACCGAGTTCATCCAAGATGGCCGCCTCTGGAAACACGCCCAGCAAGCGGTTTTTAAGATCGGCCGGCATGCGACGGACGAGCAAAACACCAATATAAAAAATGATGCAAAGCGGCAAAGCAATGATAATTGCCATGGCCCAATTGCCCACCAGCAGAACCCGGCTAAAAAGCAACACGAATACGAACAGCGTCAGGGGCTTGGCAATGTCCAGCCACGTCACCGCTTCGGCCTCGCGCCCCTGTTTCATCAAATACATCGCGCCGATGCCAAAAGAGGTGGCAAAAGCCGCATATCCAATAAAACAGGTAATTACATGTGCGATCAGCCAATTGCTTTTGAGGGCTGGAATGAGCGGCTGGATTTCGCTGCTGATACCGGTTTTAAGGGAAGCATAGGCCATAGCCAGAAAGGCAATCGGAATGGTAAAGGCGCCGATGGTGCGATTGCCGGCTTTGCGCTCGACAACCAGGTAGATCATAGCAATCGTCCAGGCAAAAAAGACCAGCGATTCGTAGAGGTTCGAAAAGGGCGCATGCCCGATGCCCATGCGGTAGGATTCAATCCAGCGCAGAATGATGCCGGCGGTGTTGCCGATCAGGCCGATGATGGCCACCCATGATGCCATTTTGGCTACGGCCGATTTCTTGAAAATCCAAGCAAAAATATACAAAAACCCGGCCAGCCCGTAAATAAACGTGATAACGGATAGGATGAGTGAACTGTTCATGATTTTCCTCAAGCAGTCGCTTTTTATTCGGCAAATTTAATTTGCCTGAAACTCTTGGGTCGCGATTAGTTGGCAGGCAGCGGATTTTTCAATTGGTGCGCGAGCTGCGCCACCCGTTTTTGCATCCCCATTCTGTTTTTATTGGAAGTCCCGGCAA
>JASFJF010000064.1:0-13001 GCA_050122255.1 Desulfobacterales bacterium | reverse complement strand
ATCAGGACTTCCCGCTGATTTAAAGGCGCTTTCAGCCTCCTGCCGGCTGATGACCTGCACCTCCCCTTCTTTTGACAGGCGCGATGTCAGCATGTCAAAGATGCCGTTTTGCAAAAAGGACATGTCTTTTTCGGCATTGATCTTAAACGGCAAAAGGGCAATGCGTTTGGGTACAACGGCATGCGCCCAAAAATTAAAGGACAACATAATTGCCATTGATAATATTATGACAATTAGACAATTTATTTTATATTTTAAGAACGGTGCCATTTCTCTAATTTGCTTTTTAGAATTTGATTGACTATTTTCGGATTGGCCTGGCCACGTGTTGCTCTCATTACCTGGCCGACAAAAAATCCCAGCAGTTTGGTCTTGCCGTTCCGATAGGTTTTGACTTCCGCCGGGTGGGCGTCCAAAACCGTTGAAACGATGTCTTCGATGGCGCTTGCATCTGAAATTTGAATCAGCCCTTTTTCCTCGACGATCTGATGGGCAGATTTCCCCGAGCGGGCCATCTCCTCAAATACGCTCTTGGCGATTTTACCACTGATGGTCTCATCATCGACCAGTTTGAGAAGCTGCGCCAGATCCACGGCCGAAATCGGTGCCTGCTCAATGGATTTTCCTTCGGCATTTAACAGCCCCAGCAATGATCCCATGATCCAGTTGCTTACCAGCTTGGGCCGGGCAAATTCTTGCAGACAATCTTCAAAATACATTGCCAGCTCATGTTCTGATGTCAAAATTTCGGCATCATAAGACGGCAAACCGTACGTGTCCACAAAGCGCCTCTTTTTTTCGGCCGGAAGTTCGGGTAAATCACGGCGCACCCTTTCAATCCAGTCTGCGTCGATGACCAGCGGCAGCAGATCCGGGTCAGGAAAGTAACGGTAATCATGGGCTTCTTCTTTGCTGCGCATGGATTGGGTCCGGTTTTTTTCCGGGTCCCATAATCGGGTTTCCTGGGTGACGGTACCCCCTTCCTCCACAATTTCCCGCTGGCGGCCGATTTCATACCGCAGCGCTTTTTCAACGTGCTTAAATGAGTTCAAATTCTTAATTTCGGTGCGCGTGCCAAACGTCGCCGAGCCGGTCGGACGGATGGACACATTGGCATCACAGCGGAAACTGCCCTCTTCCAGGTTGCCATCACAAATACCCAGATAGCGCACGCTGGCGCGTAACTGCCGCAGATACGCGCCAGCGGCTTCAGGGGACCGAATATCGGGCTCGCTGACGATTTCAATCAGCGGCACCCCGGTGCGGTTAAAATCAACCCGGCTGATGGGCCTGCCGGAGTCGTGTGTCAATTTGCCGGCATCTTCTTCCATGTGGATGCGGTTGATCCCGATCTGGTGCGTGTCACCGTTTACCTCTACGGCGACCTTCCCGTTGCGGGCAATCGGAAGCTCGTACTGTGAAATCTGGTAACCTTTGGGCAGATCAGGATAAAAATAATTCTTGCGCGCAAACCGGCTCACCGTTGCGATGTCGCATCCGGTGGCCAGCGCCATGCGCATGGTATACTCGACGACTTTTTTGTTTAACACCGGCAACACCCCCGGCATGCCCAGGCAGACCGGGCAGGTATGGGTATTGGGCGCGGCGCCGAATGCCGCTGAGCAGGCGCAGAAAATCTTGGTTTTTGTTTTTAGCTGGGCATGAATTTCAAGCCCGATAACCGGTTCATAATCCATGAAGGATTCCAAATTATAATATAAAAATCACGAAAGCACGAAAAGACGAAAACACGAAATAAAAATCAAAAACATTGCTTCTTTGATTATTCTAAATTAATTAAACACATAAATCTGTACGATTGGAACCCAATAGTCAAGTGATTTCCGCCGCGGCACTTTAGACGAATAAATCATGGCAGGTTGTGCTTACTCGTAATCGTCCTCGTCGTCGTCCTCGTTCCCGGCATTGTAAGGTATAATCTCTTCATGCACTCCTTTCGCACTTTCGATCCAGCTGACGACTTTACTTCTTCAATGAGCGGAGTTACCCAAGCGATGAATTTGAGTTCAAGTTGATAGACATCAAGTTTTTCATGATCAAATCTGTGTTTTTTCAAGTTTACTCCATCCTTTTTACTTTTAGGAACGCGGACGAGGACGAGTAGGGAGTTTAAATTTCATCTTAGGGACGATACGTTTCATGACGGCGCTTTTGACCTACATCAGCTTTTAGCGCTGGATTCTTGGGCCGCAAAAAAGCGAAAAAAATGCTCCATGATGAATTTGACCGTCGGCTTGTTGATGTGAAAATTCTCACGGCCTTCGGAAAAATAGCTTTGCCCGCTGAGGGGCTGGTAAATGGTGGCCATTTCAAAAGCCGGGAAATAATAAACATTTTTATGACCTACGGTAAATTCATCGGCCGCGGCTCGCAGGGTTGCCTTGGAATTGCAGCTGGCAGTGATAACATCTGCATCCCGGCGGAATGTCGCCCAAAGATTCACCGGCGATACGGTTATGATAATTTTGCATTGCGGGTTGTGAGCGGCCATCAGGTCATGGATGCGTTCCAGGTTCTCCAGATTTTCCGTGTAGCGGCTGACCCGAAAGCGATAGCGGCTCATGTCGCCCGTCTCTTTAACATACGGTCCGGCCGGCAGGCAGATCACCGAACCGTCATGACGGTCCTGCCAGATTTCGGTCAGGCCCAGAGTGAGGATCAACACCTCGGCCGATGAAAGGGCCTTGCGGGAGTGTCGGCGATGCCGGGCAAAATCGTCTTCGGCTTGTTCCAGATCGTCATACAGGATGACCCTGCGATACGGATCCTGTATCCGTTTGGATTCAGGCGCTATCCACCACCGCAAGGCCGGTTGCCAGTGCTCAAAAGTATACTCAAAGATCTGGCGCATGCAATGCGTGCTGTAAACCCTTTCCCAGGCGGCACTGGCGTGGATAGATGCCGGGTGAGCGGTTTCTTCGGTAATATAATTGTATCCGCGCTGAATGAGCCGACGCTTAATTTCGCGGGCAAAGCAGGAGCCCAGCGATGCAATCGGCGTTTTGAGCGTAATGGCAAAGCGACCGCCTTCGGGCGCTGGAAATCGGCCATCCACCGGGGGGTTCTCAAACGAACCCGGCCAGACCTGCCAGCTCTTGAAGCGATGGACGGGGTGTGGGTCTGAACGTGCCATTATCATATCCTCTTTTTACGAGATCATTAAAATTTAACGTGGTTATCTAAGAAACTCCAATTTAATATATCTGATATGGTTCTTACCACGAAGAACACGAAGATCACAAAGGGATAACACCTAATTTTGCTTTTGTCTTTTCGCGTCCTTCGTGCCCTTCGTGGTAATATGTGCTTCACTTGAGCTTTCCGAATAAGCGTAAAATTTAATTTGAGCCTACTATCATTCAAGCCAGCGGCCAAAGCGATCATATTTTACACACTTGGTAGCGTTTCTGTTGAACTAACCCGGTAGGCTAAAGTCTTTTATAACAAATTGATTGAGCGAATGAAAGCGACTGTCCGATATCCAACCATTTCTTGACAAAAAGCGCGCGCTTCTTTTATATGAATACATTTTGCAAAGCGGCATTTCAAACGATCAAACCGCTGCCGCTTGCAAATGGGGGACATGCCAAGGGAGCTTTTGGAGGTTCAATCATCTTATGGGAGTTGAACATCTATCGACAATGACCGCAGCCCAGCTGGAAAAGGGCCTCGCCGAAGCCAAACGGTATCCACACGCACATGTACACAAAGGTGATCTGATCATCTCGCCCGAGGCCTTTCAAACGCCGGGCAGGGAAACAAATCTGATTATCAGTCGATGGTCTATCCTTGATTGTACCGGGACGATTCGGATCGGCCCCTGGTGCAATATATCGGCCCGTACCCGAATCTATACGCACGATCACATCCACTCAAGCCGAAAGCCGCTGTTTGAAATTGAGGCCGAATACGGCGTTCTCTGGCAGGATAAGACCATTGGTGCCGACGTCTGGCTGCACGATGGCGCCATCGTACTCTACCAGGTCACCCATATACCCGACGGGGTTGTACTGGGGGCAGGTTCTGTATTAACAAAAAATCCGAAACCTTATGAGATTTGGGCTGGCGCACCGGCCACCAAAATCGGTATTCGGGAAGATCTGAACCCGGCGGAGATTAAAAAACTGATTCAGCAAAATGGCACGTAATTCAACATATAACATTTTGATGTACTCCCATGACACTTATGGACTGGGACATATCCGCCGTACGATGGCGATTGCCGCCCACCTGCTGAGACCGCGCGTCAATATCCTGATTCTGACCGGTTCTCCGATCGCCGGACGCTTTTCATTTCCCGAGCAAATTGATTTTGTGCGCATCCCGGGGATGATCAAAAAAACCAACGATGAGTATTTGCCGCTGTCGATTAAAATTAATGCCCGGCACGCACTGGATATCCGCAAAAACATTATCACAGCGACTGCCAAAACTTTCCAACCGCAGCTTTTCATTGTGGACAAGGAACCCCTCGGCCTGCGAAAAGAAGTCCTGCCGACCCTCAAGTGGTTGCAGCGGTCCCGCCCGGATACGAGATCTATTTTGGGGCTCAGAGATATCATGGACGATGCGGCTACTGTTAAAAAGGATTGGCAGGATAAAGGTGTCTACGAAATTTTACAAAATCTGTATTCGGAAATCTGGGTCTATGGCAACCGCGAATTTTATGATCCCATCACAGAATACGATATCGCCGAAGCGATCAGCCAAAAAATGTACTTTACCGGATATATTCCACGTAAGATGCCCGGTCCGGATGCGGTACGCAATATTCGCAAAGAGCTTGGCGTCAAACCCGAGGAAAAGCTGGTGGTGGTCTCCACCGGCGGCGGCGGCGACGGCTATCTTGTTATGCGTAACTATGTGACCATGCTTGAATCGGCTGCGAAACCGCTGCCTTTTAAAAGCGTGCTGATCACCGGCCCGTTTATGCCCAAAAACAAGCGCCGCAAAATCTTCAAAAGAGCCCGAAAACTGGGTGTGCGGGGCTTTCATTTTTATCGGCAAATGGAAAAAATATTTGCGGCTGCCGATCTGGCTGTCTGTATGGGGGGCTACAATACGCTCTGTGAAATATTAAGCCAGGGGACGCCCAGCCTCGTTATTCCCCGCGAAACACCGCGCAAAGAACAACTGATCCGGGCCCAGGCCTTCAAGCGCCATAACCTGGTCGATTACATCCCCTGGGCCGAATTGGAACCAACCATTTTGCAGGCAAAAATTTTATCCTTTCTGCAAAATTCGGCACCCTATGTGGAGGCCATATCGCAGTTCCGCTTTACCGGAATCGAGACCATGCAGCAGCGTATTCATGGCTTCAGGTCCAAACGATCATGAACAGCCGCCACCAGCGTTATCTGGGGATGATTTTAAAGGGTTATCCCCGCATTTCAGAAACTTTTATCTCCAATGAAATTCTGCTGCTCGAGCAGATGGGGTTGCCAATCCATTTGTTTTCGATGCGCCAGCCCCGCGAAAATTTTACCCATCAAAGTGTCGTCCAAATCCAAGCCGGAGTCGACTATTTACCCGAAACCCTGTTGCGTCCCCTGCCGCGGCTACTTTATCATAATGGTCTTCTGGCCGCCCAGAGACCTGCCACCTACAGCCGGGCCTTAAAAAAAGCACTGCAACGGTTTTTGCGGACACGCAAATCGGCTACTCTCAAGCATCTTTTTCAGGCCGGCTATCTCGTGCGGTGTCTGTTGCCCACCCACCCCGGCCTGCATGTGCACGCCCATTTTGCGCATTCACCGGCATCAGTTGCCATGTTTACCAGTATTCTCAGCGGGCTGCCATTTAGTTTTACCGCTCATGCCAAAGATATTTATACCTCAGATCCCAGACAGCTCAGAGAAAAAATAAGGTTGGCCAAATTTGTGGTCACCTGCACCGATTACAACCGCCGCTATCTGAAAACGCTATCCGGCAGCGTCTCGCGTCCGATTTATTGCGTCTACCATGGCATTGATACCGAACTGTTTTCCCAGAACCGTATTCATTCTGCGAAGGTCAAAACACCCTACCAGATCCTGACTGTAGCACGTTTGATTGCCAAAAAAGGCCTGCCCACAGTATTTCAGGCCCTGAAAATATTAAAGGATAAAGGAATTGCCTTCCAGCATACGCTTATCGGAGATGGTGATGATCGCCAAAAGGTTTTGAGCGTTATCAAAGATCTGGGGTTAGATGCCCATATCCGCTGGCTGGGAACCCAGCCCCATGAAGTCGTTCGGGAGCATTATCAACGCGCGCATCTGTTTGTGCTGGGCTGTGAAGTCGCCCCTAACGGCGACCGGGACGGCATTCCCAACGTTTTGTGCGAGAGTATGGCCATGGGGGTGCCGGTGGTGGCCACAAACATTTCAGCCATCCCCGAGCTCGTGGACAACGAAGAAACCGGACTGCTGGTCGATCCCGGCCAACCGCAGCAACTGGCTGAAGCCATGCGAAGAGCGCTGACCGAGGATGCACTCAGAGGCCGTATCATACCGGCTGCCCGGCGACGTGTTGTGCAGGGTTTTGACAACAGGGTGCTTGTCAAACAGCTGGCCGATATTTATAAAAGTGAGATCATTGAGTTAAAGTGCATTTGAATATTTACAAGATCCTTTAAATCCGAAATCCGAAGCACGAAATTGGAAACAAATCCGAATATCAAATGACCAAAATTCAAAACACGATTAAATCATTTGAATACTGAGATCCAAATTGCGTATCTTATTCTATGCACCCTTAAAACCGCTGGGGCATGACCATCCTTCCGGTGATCTGGTCACGGCCACTGAGATCGTTGACTTTCTGGTCAAGAAGGGCCATGAAGTCATCCAGGCCAGTGCCCTGCGCTGCCGCTGGATTTACTGGAAGCCGTGGTTGTGGCCGAAATTGGGCCTGGAAAGCGAGCACATGCTGCGACAGTTTCAAAACGAAGGCATTGACATCTGGTTTACCTATCATACTTATTATAAAGCACCGGATCTGCTGGGGCCCCAGGCCGCCAAGAAATTAAACATACCTTATGTTATTTTTCAGGGCATATATGCCACCAAACGCCGCCGCAGTCTCAAGACTCTGCCGGGATTTTATTTGAACAAAAAGGCCCTCGGCGCTGCCCAGCATATCTTTACCAACAAAACCGTTGACTGGATGAATCTCAAGCGGCTGGTGTCGGCCGATCGCCTGAGCTACATCTCACCCGGGATCCATCCCGCTGCTTTTCGTTTTGATGAAGATGCCCGCCAAATGCTTCGCAGTCAATGGAAGGTTGTGGATGAGCCGGTGGTGTTTTCAGCGGCCATGTTTCGGGCAGATGTCAAAACCGAGGGGCTGAGCTGGGTGATTCGAACCTGCGGCAAACTTTACCGGCAGGGCAATCCACTCTGGCTGGTCATTGCCGGAGACGGGAAAGAAAAAGATAAATTGAAACAATTGGCCGATACACATCTGCCGCAGCGTGTCCGTTTTGTCGGGCGTATCGACCGCAGTGAAATGTACCGCTACTATAGCGCCGGTGATCTGTTTGTTTTTCCAGGTATCCAGGAATCGCTGGGCATGGTTTTTCTGGAAGCCCAGGCTTGCGGGCTTCCAGTGGCTGCTTTTGATAATGCCGGTGTGCCGGATGCCGTCAAGGATGGGATCACCGGTTTGCTGGTCCCGGCCTTTGATGCTAAAGCCTTTGAAGATGCCATTGCGCGGCTCTTAAATGATGTTGATCTGCGTCGCAGAATGGGACACGCTGGAAAAGTATACGTTCGGCAACACCACGATCTGAATCGAAATTATCAAAAAATGGAAAGCGTGCTTCAGAAATTTTTACAATAATCGGCGCATCACTATGGCAATAGAAGCAGTTAGCACCCGTTTTGGCCTTATTCGACACGCTCAAACCCATTGGAATCGGGAAGGCCGAATTCAGGGGCATGGCGATTCCTCCCTGACGGAAAGCGGAAAAAAGGAGGCCGATGCCTGGGGGCGTCACCTGAAATGCGTGGCCTGGGACCGCCTCCTGGGCAGTGACCTGGGGAGGGCGGTGGATACCGCCGCCATCATTAACCAGCATCTACAGATTCCGTTTGAAACAGATGCGCGCTTGCGCGAGCAGGACTGGGGCGAATGGACCGCTAAACCGGCCGATACCATAAAAAATGAAGATTTGCAAAAGCTGGATGAAGACCAAAGATCCGGCTGGTTATTTCGTCCGCCGGGGGGAGAAGATCGCATCAGCGTGTGGCAAAGAAGCCATAACGCCCTGGTGGCCGCCGCACGCAAATGGCCCGGCAATACCATCCTGGTCGTCACCCACGAAGGCGTGATTAGGAATTTAATATATCGTCTTTGCAATCGGATCTATGCGCCGGGTGAATCCACTTTGATTGAATCCCGCCATTTACACTGGCTGATGATTCGTAAAAGCGGTTTGCAGCTCGATCAAATCAATGCCCTGATGTTACCCAAAACGGCTGGTGAGGCCCCATGAAAATCCTTACTATCCATGACGTTCGCAAAGAATATTTTGATGTGAACCTTGATGCGTATCAATTAACTTTCGATGATGGGCTTTTTTCGCAATATTACTATTTTCAGTTTTTTAAAGATCATCCTGAAAACCTCACTTATTTTATCGCAACTTCTTTGATTAAACCCGGTGGCGTCAGACCCGCTTTTAATGGACAGTATCTACCCCATATGAAATCTAAAAAGTATATGCAACGGACGTTTGCCGAAGGCCGGTTTGATCATTTCATGAATGTTGAAGAGCTACACGAACTCAGCCAGCATAAAAACGTTGCCATCGGAGCCCACAGCCATTTCCATGATGTCATATTAACACGAACCCAGCCCCGCAAAAAAAAAGCATTGAGCCCCTGGAAGCTTGAAAGAATCCAGGCGGTTAAGGATATTCCCCTTGACGAATTCAGCATTCGATCCAAGCTGGCGTACAAAGGTGTTGAGGTTGTTGGTGGAAAATTGATCCCCAGGTCCGAAGCAGCCTGGGAGGATTATATCAAATACGATACCGAACGGTGCCTGCGCTGGTTTGATCAGAATTTAAAGATGCAGCCCAGGATATACGGCTTTCCATTCAATGAGTACAGTGACAAATTGGTCCTGATTCTGAAATCCTTCGGCTTTGAGCACTTTTATGCCGCTCGGCCTAAAAATATAACTGAAATTACAGGGCGTGCTGACATTGACAGTCTGATCGACGCTTAAGTTGAGCGTTTCAAATTAAAAATATGGCTGTCCCTTTTTAACTTCAAGGAATCCTGTCCTTATTCATATTTTTAATTTGAAACCCTTCGGGCTTGCCGATCTTACCGCACCTACTGTGTTAGATGCCGTTCAGCATAGTACACTATAGCGGAACGGCATCTGCCGTGTAGCTGCGGCAACCTCGACAAGCGCTCAATTTAAGCCTTAAGTTGAGCGTTTCAAATTAAAAATAATGATACAGCGGTTTCCAGGTTTATAATCATTTCCATCCGCAACAAACGACTATGGTGCTTGACAACGAATATGACAAACGGAACACATGACAACCGCTATCGGTCCTAAAAGTGCTTGCCATGCCCAAAAAGATACTGTAACTGTAACGATTTATTGCCCCGCGTATTCCGTTTCAGAAAGGATTTTGATGAAAACATACCATCTGGCATCCGCCGGTTGCCCGCGCCGAGCGGTTGATTCTCAAAAAATTGCGGATTATCTTGAAACCAACAATATTAAATACACTCAGGATGTAAAAAAGGCAGATCTGATCATCGTCAGCACCTGTGCTGCCCTGAAATCAAGGGAGTATCTGTCGAAAACGGCGGTAACCTGGTATCAGGAACAAAAGCGCCAGGATGCCAAAATCATAGTCGCCGGTTGCCTGGGTAAAATCAATCCAGCCGTCAAAGAAGAATTTTCAGAGGTGGCCTTCATTTCGCCCAGAGAAATCGATGCCCTGGATGATATGATTGCAGCCAAAGTTCGCTTCAAAGATATTCCCGATCCGAATCAAATTGGAAGTTTTCCCCTCTTTCCGGATAAACCCGAGCGCCAGGCCAAAGGTGATCGATTAAACAAGCGCCTTGATCTGGCCTATGAAAAAGAAGATCTGTTTACGCTGCGGATCGCAACGGGCTGCGTTGGCAACTGCAGTTATTGCGCGGTGAAATTCGCTGTCGGTCAGCTGGAAAGCAAGCCGCTGGACACGATCGTCGCTGAATTTAAAAGCGGTTTGAATCAGGGGTTCGATCACTTCGTGCTCATTGCCGGGGACGTCGGATGCTATGGCGTGGATATCGGAACCTCGGTTGTCGAGCTGCTGCGAGCACTATTTACGGTTGAGGGGTCATACAAAATTATCATCAAGGAGTTCAACGCCCAGTGGGTGGTCAAATATTTCACAGATCTGCTGCACATTTTCAAGCAACATTATGAGAAGATAGACTATATTGTCGTTCCGGTACAGTCGGCCTCGAACCGAATACTGCGTTTGATGAAAAGACCATACACCATTGAGAATGTTAAAAAATATCTGAGCATCATTAAAGCAGAGGTGCCCGGGTTGCAAATCTCCACGCATATCATGGTGGGATTTCCGGGTGAGACCGAAAAAGATTTCAAGGAATCGATCGATTTTATCAAAGAATATAAATTTCCGTTCGTTGATATTTATGCCTATGACGACCGGCCGAACACCGCTGCCGGTCAGATGGCGGGCAAAGTGCCGCAGGATATCGTCGATAAGCGAGTTCATGCGGTCAAAAAGGTTCAGAAACAAATTTTAGCCAGACCAAGCTAAGGTGCTCAAAAGGCGCAAAAGCGACAAAGGCGATTCAAAAAAGAAACATACGCGAGGGGCGGTCATGTCATTTTCTAACCGGCGATATGAATTACGGCATCATGTGCCCCAATATTTGAGATGAAACCAAGGCTGTGGTCAATTCTAACGCTTGGGAGCCGTTCATCCCAAATATCGGGGCACGACCAACACCCGGGCAAATCACCTGCATATCGCCTTTCAGAAAATAACATGCCCGCCGCCTCTTATGAATTACTTGAGGGGTCGGGGCGTTTTTCTTAAATTGATAGCGGAATGCAATATCAGCGACTTGATCGTGCAAAAACATGATTTAGGCAGTGTAGCGAAAGAACAGCATCTAAATATAACATAATGGGTTAAAGGTAAGATCAAATTTTTACCCATTGGCGGCTTTGGGGTTATGGCTGTTCTTTCGCAACGCAGGCCTGGACTCTTAGACGCTTTTTTAATTGGGGTTCTAGGTGAAGGTTGTATCCGCGTCGCAATAATCCAGCCTAATTTTGCCCACGCACCCCTCCAACACGCTCCCTTTGCTTCTGGGGTAAAACAGATACCGGCGCTGCTGTTTTTTGATCAGCGGCTGCAGCAATGGATTTTGTTCAAAATAGTTCAACAGGTCCGCCGGAAATTCGAGCCGGTCGGCACTGAATTTGCGTGCGACCATCAACGCATGATATGCGGTCAGATCATCATCAGAAGGGTCGTCGAAGGCATAATCCAAAATTTTAACCCAGGTCCGGCCTTTTTTAACCTGTACCGATAGAATCAAAAATCCTCTGAGTTCGTGTTGGTCGGCCGAATAAATTTCCAGGGCCACATAATCGAACAGCTCGCTGACCAGCGAAAAATAATAGGGCTCGGCCGCTACCTTTTCGTGCGCGGCCGATATCAACCAGCGATACTCCAGCATCCAGTTAAGGGCTTCGATGCCGCGGAAAAAGCGGGGGCCATTCAATCGCCTCTGGATCATCTGTTGCGCCCGTCCGTCTATTTGAGCGACTGCTGTGTGTTGGACTGGAGGCGGTTTTGGTATCGAATCGGAAAGCAACTGCTGATAATAAATTGTCTTTGATTGCCGGTAAATCGCATCCTCTGCTGCGGGTGCAGTCGAATTTAATCCGGATGTTTCGGCTGTGTTCAGCGCCGACGAGAATGACGTTACAGCTGCTTGCCAAATGGATTCCAAATTGCGGATTTTTTCCATCCGCAACTGATAGTATGTGAGATCCCCCAGGTCTTTAAATCCGGCTTTCATGTAAGCCTGCTGTGCTCCTGGGGTCATGCGGGTGACCGCAAAGTCGATGTGCAGGGTTTTGATTTCGTCCAAGAGGCGGCCGGCGACGCCTGTGCCGCGATATTCGGCAGACACAAAAAAGGCCGTCGACCAGTATATTCTTTTCATTTTGTTATGATGAAACAACAATCCCGGGAGCAAACCCTGATAGCCGATGCATTGGTTCTTATGCAGGGCCACCAGTAAGGCCACATCATCAGGACGCCCGTACGGATTATAGAGCTGGGATAAAGCACGGCGCCTTGAAATGGGAACCATTGATTGATAGGGTGCCAAACTGGAGGCCTGACGCGCAAAACGGTCGATGTCCTTGAGTCTTATTTTTTTTATTTTAAATTGCGCTAATTTCAATTATCTATTTCCTTTTAACTTGATGCGTCGTAGGTTAGAGCGTGAATTTTGAAAGATTCAGGCAAACGCACAGTTGAGAACATCATTTTTCATACCAAAGATTGTTGTCTTAAGGAAGATCCAATAAAATGCGGATTGAAATTGTGCAATACGGTTATGCAGAAAGCTCAAGTGATGTCTATAAAACCACGAAGGGCACGAAGGACACGAAAAGAAAAAGTAAATTTATGTGTTTTGCCCTGGTAATCTTCGTGTTCTTCGTGGTGAGATAATATCAGACGGATCCAACTGGACATTCCCAGATAACCGCGTTGTGCAATCTTATGAAAGCGTCAGAAAGAACCGTGGATGAAGATTTTTTTTTATTGCCAGCATGTCCTGGGGATCGGACATCTCTTCAGGTCTCTTGAAATTTGCAAGGCGCTAAGCGGCCATACAGTCGTGCTCATTCTCGGCGGTCCGCAAATCACAATGGGCCTTCCCAAACACATCAGAACATTTCATCTATCGCAGTTGCATATGGAT
>JASFJF010000063.1:0-13060 GCA_050122255.1 Desulfobacterales bacterium | reverse complement strand
AACCGCCAGGCGCATGATGTGGTGCACCGATGATCGCCACCCCCATGACCTGATCGCAGAAGGCCATATTGATTCCATTGTGCGCAAGGCCATTCAAGCCGGCCTGGATCCGATTCTGGCCATCCAGATGGCCACCATTAACCCGGCAGAATACTTCCGACTGGACCACCTGGGCGCTATCGCGCCCGGCCGTCAGGCTGATCTGGTGGTGTTTTCCGATCTGCAACAGCCGGTTGTCGAACAGGTATATTGCCGCGGCATACTGACTGCTGAGGACGGCAAAGTGCTATCGTATATTAAAACACCGCCGCCTGCCACGATTGCCCCATCGATGCAGGTCGACTTAGCGAACATTGATTTGACCATAGCCGCTGAAGACAAGAAGATTCGCGCAATTGAAGTCAAGGCGGATCAATTGATTACCCGTCAGCGCCTCGAACAGCCGGCTGTTGACAAGGGTCAGGCCGTAAGCGATCCCTCAAGGGATTTACTCAAAATCGCTGTTGTCGAGCGTCACAGCGGCAGCGGCAATATCGGCAAAGGATTTGCCAAAGGCTTTGGCCTCAAACATGGCGCCCTTGCTTCCAGTGTCGCTCATGACTCTCATAATATCATCATCGTGGGCGCAACAGATGAGGACATGCAGACCGCATTGCAAACCGTGGTGCAAATGGGCGGTGGCTTGGCAGCCGCATCAAATCAGAAGACACTGGCTCGTCTGGCATTGCCGCTGGCCGGTCTAATGTCCCTTGAGCCGGTCGCAGCTGTGCGAAAGCAGTTGGACGCTTTGATTAAAATCGCTCATCAAATGGGGTGCACCTTATCTGATCCGTTTATGACGCTGTCCTTTTTGGCGTTGCCGGTCATACCGGAATTAAAGCTGACCGACAAAGGCCTGATCGATGTGAACAAGTTTGAAGTCGTCCCCTTATTTGTGTGAGCACCTGTAGAGGGACCATTTTCGAGAACGGAGATGAGGACGGAATCGAAGACGAAAGAATGCAATGGTTATCAGCTTTGTACCTGTCGTCTTCCTCGTACTCGTAAGCGAACACCTATAGACGTATCTGCGGCTGAGCGAAAAGCGCCTTTGTTCACCATTTCGGCCGGGCGCTAGACGCTTGCCGACTTGCCATTGACACAAAAGCCCCTTTACTCTATACTTTGCAAGCCTTAAGTGTTCGGTATGTTTCATTTTTGCCCTTTATATAAACAGGAGATGAACAACTGCTGCCATAGAAATGAGCGGTGGTCATTGTCAGGAAGAAAAAGCCTCCCCAGGAAGTGATCGATATGGCCATAAAACAGGGTATCCCTCTGATATCGAGCCCGTATTCCATGTTTGCCTCCTGTGGCAGGTTGCATGCCTGCAGTCTTACCGGGCAGGACGGAAAACGATAACCTGCCATTGAAAGATGTCCGGCCGGCCGCGGATAATTGCAAATTCGGACCGCATTCAAATAGAATCCCAAAAAACCGCGGGGACCGTTGTTCGAATGGTTTTTGTTATCCCTGAAAGCGGAACGACCAATTGAGCAAAAAACTGACGTCAACCTGCTTCGTACGTTTTGACAAAGACCTCTGCGCCGGCCGGGGTACATGTCTACCGGTCTGCCCTACCAAAGCCATCCGGATCAAAAACAAGAAGGCCATTCGGATTGTTGAGCAATGCATCGGTTGCGGGGAGTGCATCCGGGTGTGCCGTGAACTCGCCGTCAGCGCGGTAACAGAAAAATCCGGGAAGGCCCCCTGGCCACTGATTTCACCGGTCTGTCCGATGGTGGTGCGGCTGATCGCCTTCAAATTTCTCAGCCTGTTACCCAACGTCTTGCCCGTCCTGAGGCCGGTGGCATTGATGGCCCGGGAAGTCAGGCGGCGCGTTGTTCCTGACTATCTGGCCAAAGGCCGAAAAGTTGTTCTGTGTTATATGAATCCGTGCCCGACCCAAAAAGATCCCTCATGCCTGCCGGCTCGTAATCGACCCTCACCGGCTGAAGTCTCGTTGGGAATAATCGATATCTATCCGGAACTTATCAAGCATGTGAATACAGTCAAGACCGCGGATGATGTCCCCTTCTATCAAACCCGCTTCGAATATGAAACCTGCGCTACCGGCAACGCATCCATGTGGGGGATGTCCGGCGGTGAAACTGCTGATATGGGTATTGACCGATCCCTTGCAGTTTCGGGTATGGAAGAAACCATACAAAACCTCGAAAAAATTGAAATGCGGCTGGTTCAGGACATCGAGTATAAGGACATATTGAAAAATGCTGGTTCAAGACCTGGTGGAAAAATTTGAACTTACTGTTGCTGGCGGAGAAAACGGACTTGGGCGTGAGGTCACCGAAGGGTACTGCGGCGATTTGCTTAGCGAGGTAATGGGAAACGCGCCAGCCGGGTGCGCTTGGATGACCGTTCAGGGACATCAGAATATTATCGCGGTAGCCATACTGCGAAAAATGGCTGCCATCGTCATTACCGGCGGTCAGAAACCGGATGCGGAAACCATCGAAAAAGCAAATCAGGAGGGTATTCCGGTTTTGCAGTGGCCGGGCTCATCATTTCGACTGGCCGGCCAGCTTTTCAGTGCCGGGATCGGAAACCCTGAAGCCGGATAATGTGGGCCTCAGAGTTACAACAGCATAGAGGTGGGTGTACTTAAAAATTCAACCACAAAGGTCACCAAGCATACGAAGAAAGCATTTATGCTTATTTTTTTCTTGTGCCCTTCGCGTTCTTCGTGGTCTATAACCTGCACTCCCCAAAACCATTAACGGTTGCGAGCACGTTTTTGAATAATATTTGCCTTAAGTATGTAAGAGGAATTCAGCCGGTGTTAAAGAAAATCAAGGCTGACCTCCACATTCACTCCTGTCTTTCACCCTGCAGTGACTGGGACATGAGTCCCAGAAAGGTAAAAGATTAAAGATGTCCTGAAAATGCAGAAATTTATTTACAAACATCTGAGCGGTCATCATCAACCTGAAGTATTCGCGCATCAGGTGGTCGCCAATGAGCACGATCACGTTCTGGGCGAAAATCCTCGCCTGCTGATCGGCGCCACCGAGCTCAGTTTGATGGATATCGGCCATTATCCGTGTGCGACCTCTTCGGATGCCCATTTTTTAAAAGACATCGGCAAGGTGTGGACGGAATTTAGGGTAGCCGCGCCTTCCCTGAAAGAGCTGCGTCTGGCATTCGAAGGAAGTGGTGGACGCCACATCGTTAATTAAAAGGACATAAGGTTTATCGGATTTTCTGAACCGCAATTAATATAAAGAACACAAAATTTTTTCAAACTAAATGCGTGAGCTATCGCTTCATATTTTAGATGTGGTCGAAAACGGAATTACCGCCGGCGGTAATTGCATCTGGATTAAGGTTGAAGAAGACTATAATGCCGATCAGCTCAAAATTACAATTCGCGATAACGGCCGCGGTATGCCGCTTGAAAAATTACAAAATATCAACGATCCCTTTGTGACTTCCCGCACCACGCGCAGAGTCGGTTTGGGGCTTTCGCTTTTAGCCGCAGCCGCTGAGCGTTGTGATGGAACTTTGCGGGTCGATACAGCGCCCGGTAAAGGTACCGAGGTTGAGGCTACCTTTCGGCATGACCATGTCGACCGAGCGCCGCTGGGGGATATGGCCGCTACCATCGCAACCCTCATCATCGGAAACCCGGCAGTCGATTTCGTCTATACGCATCGAATCGACGGCGGGGAATTTAGTCTGGACACACGTGAAATTCGAACGCAAATGCAAGACTTCTCATTATCTGACCCGATCATCATCCATCATTTAGCCGAATCGATCCGATCATCGCTCAAAGAGCTGACCTCACAGAAGGATTCAACCTGACTCAATGGAGGCAAAAATGGCAAAGTTAACGATTGAAGATCTAAAAAAAATTAAGGATGAAACATCAAGATTAAACTCGCTAAGAGATGGGCCCGCAAGCACGAAAATCACGGTGCATATGGGAACTTGCGGAATTGCAGCCGGCGCCCGCGATGTCATGAATGCCCTGATGGAAGAAATGGCAGCGGCAAACCGAACCGATATTCGAGTGGTCGCTTCCGGCTGTATGGGCGTGTGCTCCAGTGAGCCCAATGTCACCATCGCTGTCGAAGGCAGCGAGCCCATCGTCTATCAGCTTATGGATGCCAACAAAATGCGACAGGTTTTCAAGCGTCATGTTTTGCTAGGCGAGGTTCAAACCGATTTTGCACTGGCCAATATGTAATTTCCAGCTGTGCACCCGGTTCCGTATTCAGCGTTCTGGGTTCTGAACCTCTGAACCTTGAACCTGGGGAGGTATTGATGAATGTAGACGGAAAAAATCTCCGGACGATCTGGCTAAGCTCCGATGAAAAATCGGTTAAAATTATCGACCAGCGGCGTCTGCCGCATGAATTGGTGCTGGTTGATTTACACACCGTTGATGATGCCATCACGGCCATCAGAGATATGGCTGTCCGTGGCGCCCCCCTGATCGGGGCCACCGGAGCGTACGGTGTTTATCTGGCCGCTTTAAACGCCCCTGAGTATACGATTGAAGACGACTACTGGATCACCGAATGCAATCGCCTCAAATCAGCCCGGCCGACGGCAGTCAATCTCGCCTGGGCGGTTGAAAGGGCCCTGCAGGAGGTGTTGAAAGAAAAACAGGCGGGTAATCGTGTTGCCGCCGCAAGAGATCAAGCTGCTTCGATTACCGAAGAGGAAGTGGATCGCTGCAAAAAAATGGGTATACACGGTCTAACATTGATCGACGCAATCAGCCGGCGCAAGCAGGGCCGGACGGTCAATGTGCTGACACATTGCAATGCCGGCTGGCTGGCCTGTATCGAGCATGGTACCGCCACCGCCCCTATTTATGAAGCCTATAACCGGGGTATCGACCTGCATGTCTGGGTCGATGAGACCCGTCCGCTTAACCAGGGTAGCCGCCTGACCGCCTGGGAACTGGGCAAGCAGGGTGTCAGACACACCATCATCACCGACAATGCCGGCGGTTATTTAATGCAGCAGGGCCATGTGGATATCGTCATTGTCGGAACAGACCGCACGACTGGCACCGGAGATGTGGCCAACAAAATCGGAACCTATTTGAAGGCCCTGGCCGCCAAAGACAATAACATCCCTTTTTACGTAGCCCTGCCCTCCAGCACTTTTGATTGGGCTCTGGTGAACGGCATCAAAGAAATCCCCATTGAAGAGCGCAATCCAGACGAAATCCGCTATGTAGAGGGACGGGTCAACAACAAAAATGAGCGCGTGCTCATTTGTCCGGCAGACAGTGCTGCCGCTAATTATGCATTCGATGTTACACCCTCACGGCTGGTCACCGGCTTTATAACCGAACGAGGCATCTGCAAGGCCACACCGGAGGGTATTAGACAATTGTTCCCAGAAAGATTCTAAAACTGGGTTAAAATGTATTGGCGATGATCGCACTTTAAGTCATGCGGGTTGACAATTCTGCAATCAGATTATTAAATCACGATCATGTTAACTGAGTTGGAAAAGAAAATAATAGCCTCGATTCAGGAAGATATGGAAATTTGCGAGCGGCCGTATCTCGCCATTTCTGAAAAACTGGGCATGACCGAAACGGAGCTGCTCGATCGATTAAAAGATCTCAGTCAGCGCGGTGTCATCCGACGCTTCGGGGCGACCTTGCGGCATCAGCGTGCCGGTTTCAGCGCCAATGCAATGGTGGCCTGGATGGTTGATGAAGACCGTATCGAAGAGGTCGGGCAGAAAATGGCAACTTTTGATCAGGTTTCTCACTGTTATCGACGAAATCCCACACCGGATTGGCCTTATAACCTGTATACCATGGTTCATGCCGCCAGTGAACAGGCCTGCCAGGAAACGGCACGTAAGATGTCTAAAGCCACTTCCGTTCAAGACTACACCCTGTTATTCAGTAAAGAAGAATTAAAGAAAACATCGATGGTGTACTTTCCCTCTGATGAAGAAAATTAAAAACCGATTCCAAAACACCAGCTTATGCCCGATGGCAGCGTTGTAAATCGGTTCAAAATGCTCACGTACTATCGTGTACGCTCCGCTTTCGAACTGTTTTACGCCTTGCCCTCAAACATAATATGAAATTTTGGAACCGGTTTTTCTATTTAAAAATATTAGCTTAAGCAGATGGTGGGAATGGTTTCCACGCTTAGATGCAGTACAGGCTTAAATTTCAAAACGAGCTAAAATTTTACGATTCATTTCCGCTATGATGCACCAAATCTTTACTTGTTTCTGAAATTTAATTTGCAGAAGAAGCATTCATGACATGACACAAGATGCACCCCATATTTTGCTGATCAACCCATGGATTCATGATTTCGCCGCCTACGATTTCTGGGCCAAGCCGCTGGGGTTACTGTCCCTGGCCGGGTTGCTCAAATCCCATGGCGTTCAGGTATCCTACTTTGATTGCCTCGACCGATTTCACCCAAAGGCTCAGCCTAGCGACCCATCTGCACGCTGGGGCCGGGGGCCCTATTTAAAATCTCAAATTCCCAGACCTCGCGGCCTCGAGGATGTTCAACGCCGCTTTTGCCGCTACGGTATAAACCCCGATTGGCTTACGGAAGACCTTCAGGGCATCCCGGTGCCGGACATGATCCTGATAACTTCTTTGATGACATATTGGTATACCGGTGTGCAGGAAACAATTGCCGTAGCGCGTGATATGTATCCACATATCCCCATTATTTTAGGCGGCATTTACGCTAGCCTGTGCACCGATCATGCCCGTAAACACATCGGTGCCGATGAGATTGTCGTGGGACCCGCCGAAGAAGCCGTCTTTGACAGAATCGCGTATCACACCGGATTTCGAGCAACCGCCCGCTTTGACCCACAGAATCTGGATACATATCCCTACCCAGCCTTGGATTTGCAGAACTGCATTAATTATGTGCCTTTGTTGACATCGCGTGGCTGTCCGTTTAAGTGCACCTATTGCGCTTCGCATTATCTCAGCCCAACCCGAATGTGGCGCAGTCCAGATTCGGTCATCGTAGAAATCAAGTTCTGGCATCAAGCCCATCGAATAAGAGATTTTGTGCTATATGATGATGCTTTTTTAGTCGATACTGAACGACATGCATTGCCGCTTCTGGAAAAAATCATTCAGGCTGACCTCGGCCTCCGGTTCCACACGCCCAATGCCATCCATATCCGCGGTCTTAACGCCGAGGTGGCACGGCTGTTGTGCAGGGCCGGGTTTACAACGCTGCGCTTGGGCCTGGAAACAGCTGAATTCGACATGCGCGACGACATGGATCACAAAGTAGCACAAACCGATTTCAGGAAAGCCGCCGAAAACTTGAAGGCCGCCGGCTTCTCCAAAAACCAGGTGGGAGCGTATTTACTGATGGGGTTGCCGGGGCAGGATCTGGCCGCCGTTGAGCGCTCGATCCGAACGGTAAAGGCAGCTGGCATAACGCCGATCCTGGCCTACTACTCACCGATACCACACACCGCCTTGTGGCCGTCCGCCCTGAGCGCATCGCGTTACGATCTGGCGGCCGACCCACTTTTTACCAACAATTCAATTCTACCCTGCCAGTCTGAAGCATTTAACTGGGAGACGATTAGCGCTTTAAAAGAGCTTGCTTCTGGGGCCAAGACACAATAAAGTCCGTGTGTGTTGTCGGGCTCCGTTGCAGATGATGCGTTGCAAACGAAACGAAGAGCAAAATCGTTTTTGAATACGCTAATGTTCAATTAGAATGGAGAAACAATAAATGATCCGTCTCAAAACCGCAGATCTGCGGACGCAAAAAATCGAGACCCTGGTCGTGCCCGTGTGCACGGACAAAATCATCCATGGTGACCGAGCCATCAACGCCGTCATCCAAAGGGCTTTAAAATTGAAAGAATTTAAGGCCGATATCGGAGATCAGGTAACGCTTTATGATGTTAGAGAACTTGCTACTGAACGTGTTATCTGTGTCGGATTGGGGGAGATAAAAAAAATCGATCTCGATGTTTTACGTTCATTTTGTGGTTCCGCCGTCGGCAAATGCATTCAAGCTGGATTTGAGACCATCTGGATCGCCGTGCCGGCAGCTGAAAAGCTTAAAATCCAATCGCCGGATGTGGTCGAAGCCATGATGGAAGGCGCCTTTTTGGGAAATCATATATTCGACCGATACAAAAAGGAAAAGAAAAAGAAACCACTCAAACAAATTAATTTCTGTGTCAAACCACAGGCAGCGGCCAAACTGAAGACAATCGCACCCAGGGTCCGCACCGTTTGTGCTGGCACGATTCTGGCGCGCGAGTGGATAAGCACGCCGTCGAACGAAAAAACACCGGAACAGTTTACGCGCTCGATTGTCTCGCAGGCCCGAAAATATGGCCTTAAAACTCGTGTGTTGCGCGCCAAAGAGCTAAAGCAGCATAAATTTGGTGCCCTGTTGGCAGTGGCAGCCGGCAGCCGCAGCCAACCCAGCCTGGTGATACTGGAGCATAAGCCGCCCAATGCCAGACAAACCCTGGCGCTGGTTGGCAAAGGCGTTACATTCGACTCCGGGGGCCTCAACATCAAGACCGGAAGTGGCATGGCCGGCATGAAAGCCGATATGTCGGGTGCCGCGGTGGTGGCCGCCACCCTTATCACCCAGGCTCGGCTTAAACGCAAGACACACGTTATCGGCGTTATTCCCATAGTGGAGAATATGCCTTCGGGTGAAGCCACCCGGCCCGGCGACATCGTACGCAGCTATGCCGGCAAAACTATTGAAATCGGTAATACGGATGCAGAAGGCCGCCTGATTTTAATTGATGCCATGGCCTATGTTGTCAAAAAACACAAACCGAAAATTATGATTGATCTGGCGACCCTGACCGGCGCCTGTGTTGTAGCCCTGGGCGAAAGAATTGCAGGGATTTTCACATCGGATGACCGGCTGGCAGAGGCCATTCAGGCATCCGGTGACAAAACCCATGAACGTTGCTGGCCCATGCCGTTGCCAGAAGATTATAAAGAGCTTCTTAAAAGCGACTTTGCCGATCTGAACAATATGCCCAGTTCGCGCTTGGGAGCGGCGATTACCGCCGCCTTATTTTTATCAGAGTTTAGCGGTGATACCCGCTGGGCCCATATCGATATCGCCGGCCCGGCCTATAACAAAAAAGGGAACGCGTATTGCGGCCCCGGCGGTACAGGATTTGGGGTGCGGTTGTTGTGTGATTTGATAAATAAATTATAGGTTGAGCCCGTTACCCGTTAACCCGTTTGCCGGTTAAAAATTTGAGTCTATTTTTTTCTATCGGGCTCAACCAGCTCAAATGAACAACCAAAAGTAATTAAAAAAAGATAACTCCTGATGGGAATCTTAGAGGTTAACTTGATAGAGTTTGCCGAAATTATACAACAGGGTGATCGCAGCGGTAATGAAATGGTGGTGCGCTTCCGGCTGCCCTCCGGGCTCGAGGTTTTTGGCCTGCCGACAAAAAACCCTTATGGCGGCCACTGGGACCTGGGGCCGACCTGGAATTATGCCGTCATGGCTGACAGACCGTTTCTGGTCGATGCCGGCAAGTTCGGTCAGGGCGATCGGCTACTGGCTATGATTGAAACAGCGGGCTTATCGCCTACCGATCTTGATTTTGTTTTAATCAGCCACAGCCATGAAGATCATGATGGCGGACTGGCCGAGTTGATCGAAGCCACTCGACTCAAGGTCAAAGCCCACGCCATTTATGATCGCCTAATTCGGCAATATCCGTCGCAGTCACCGGAACAAAAAAAGGAAAAATTTCCGGCCAAATGCTGGCATTGTTTTATGCCGGAATCTTTTTATGCCAAAAACTGTCTCGCGTATCACCGCGCCCTGCAAGGCCTGGTTGTGAATGTGATCGCTGACGGTCAGACCCATCTGGGGCCCGATATCTGCACATACCATCTGCCGGGCCACAGCCCGGATTGTCTGGCGGTCAGGTTGGGTGAGGAGGCCATCATCGTGGGGGATATTATCTTGCCTGATATTTCTCCCTGGCCGACCCGCAAGGCCATGTTCGAGGAAGTGGCTCAGATTATCAAACCGACCTATACGGATGCGGCCGCCATTTTTGGCTTGAGCCGATACATCCGATCTCTCAAAACGCTCATCCACCTTGCCCACGACCATCCGGAGCTGCTGGTGCTGCCTGCCCATCGTTTATACTACGATGACCGTTGGAACCCGATCGGGCTGGCAGAAAGGTGCCGACAACTACTGGCACATCACATGGAGCGTTGTGGCGCTATTGTACAGCTTTTGAATGGCAAGCCCAAAACCGCTGAGGAAATTGCCGCAGACCATTTTGAAGACCGTCTGCTGGAAGGTTTTGGTGCATTAATGGCCACCCATGAAATTGTCAGCCATTGTGAATTACTGGTGGAAAGCGGGGATGTCGTCACTGTAGGCAGTAACCGCTATACCGCCAGCGGCAGCATCCAATTTGAAGCTCATATTCAAAATTTAACATATGATTGAATAATGCCTCGGCCACCTCAAGCCGGTTACTGAAGATTATGTCAAAGCGCATTATGGTTTTGACGGACACGGTTGCGGGTTGTGCCAGACCAAAGTGCCTTGCGGATCTAAAATCCCGATCCGGCAGGACGTGGAGTGACCTTAGAAAGGAGAGCACCATGCAGATGAAAAAGGTACTGGCTGGATGGAATAAGATCTGTCCAGGCTGCAATATCGGGCGAAAATACCCTGATTCATTTATCGGTAAGAAAGTCAGAGAACACTGGGAGAAAGGCTGCACAGCTCATAACGCCTATGTCGAGATTTACGGTAGCGATGAGCCCTGCCCGCCGTCTATCCGTCAAAAATCCAAAGACAAGTGATTTCGTTGGCGGATGATTTAAGTGCAATGTTTGCTAAATAGCCCACCTCTCATACCTTGCAAAATGGGGCTAATTCATGTAGTCATAACACAGAGTCATAAAACGCGAAACGGCTATTTCGGCGGTCCTCTTACGCTATATCGGTAAGGTCGTTTTATGAAGTTAAGCAGACGAGATTTTATTAAAAACACACTCATCTGGGGCGGATCCCTGATTTTCTCGCCCTACCCTGTCTGCGCGTCCGGATCGGTGAAACAGCAAGGGTATCCGGGCTATGCCAGGCTGGAAAAAGAGGGTAAATTGGCTGAGAGAGTCGAGGAAGCCTACGCATTTTTTGAGCAATGCCGGTTGTGTCCGCGGGAATGCGGCGTGAACCGATTGGACGGGGAGAAAGGCTTCTGTAAAGCGCCTTTAAAAGTTATGGTGCACACAGCTCAGCCCCATTTCGGGGAGGAGTTGTCATTGGTTGGCCAACATGGGTCCGGCACAATTTTTTTTTCCAATTGTAATTTGCGCTGTGTTTTCTGTCAAAATTGGCCGATTGCCATAAAGGGGCAAGGCCGGGCGATTGAAGATGAGGGCCTGGCTCAATTGATGATGTTCTTGCAGGAAATTGGCTGTCACAATATCAACCTGGTGACCCCCACCCATGTGATGCCCAATATCCTGAAGGCCACCCGACTGGCATTAAAAAAAGGCCTTCGCATTCCGCTGGTCTACAACACCAGCGGTTATGAGCGAATAGAGGTTCTCAAGATATTAGACGGTATTGTGGATATTTACCTGCCGGATATCAAATACATGGATGGGGATATGGCTGCCAAATACTCGTCGGATGCCCGGGATTACCCGCAAATGGCGACGGCGGCTGTGTTCGAAATGAACCGGCAGGTGGGCATCCATCGGGTGGACAAGCATGGTATTGCCCAAAATGGATTGATGATTCGTCACCTGGTGATGCCCAATCGCGTCGCAGGGACTCAAAAATTTGCCCAATGGGTAGCTGAGAACCTTCCCCGGCACACCTATGTCAACATTATGTCGCAATACCATGTGGATTACAAAGCATATGAGTATCCCGACATTGCACGAGGGATCTCCAGGCAGGAATTTTTGGAGGCCATGGACTGGGCTGAAGCATACGGATTGACCGGTCTGGATCCCCGTTCTGTGAGGATTAGGGACCTATACAAAAAATCCGGAACACATCTCAAAAATAAAACTAACGCTCAATAGCTGCGTTGAAAACCGATTTGAAATGCTCGAATACTCAGGTGTAGGCTGCTCTTTCAAAATAGAAAATTAGATTTCGCGGTTATCTTAAAAACTCCAGTTGGATCCGTCTGATATTATCTCACCACGAAGAACACGAAGATCGCAAAGGGAAAAAACATCAATTTACTTTTTCTTTTCGCGTCCTTCGTGCCTTTCGTGACTGAATAGGCATCACTTGAGCTTTCTGCATAACCGTATTAGATTTTATCGCATGGAGTGGTCCCATGAAAGAGCCGATAACGCGCCGTCATTTTCTCGGTCAATGTGGACGCGGTCTCGCTATTTGCACAAGTTCCGCCTTGTTTCCAATATTAAACAAACCGCATCCCGCTTGCGCTGCACTGGTAGAGAAGGGACTGATCGGGCGAAAACTTTCTCCTTATTTTACACCACTGCAAGATCAAATGATCCGCTGTACCCTGTGCCCTCATGGCTGTGAGGTCGGTTCAGGAGAGCGAGGGCTTTGCGGAGTGCGCCAAAACATCAAGGGGCAATATTACTCCTTGGTGTATGCCAACCCCTGCGCTGTTCATATTGACCCGATCGAAAAGAAACCCTTCTATCATGTGCTTCCGACAAGCCGCTCCTTTTCGATTGCCACGGCCGGTTGTAATTTCGACTGCAAATTTTGTCAAAACTGGGAGATCTCTCAGGTGCGGCCGGATGAAACCTATAATTACAGACTTCCGCCGGATCAGGTCATATCGAGCGCACTTGAATACAAGAGTCAGGCCATCGCTTCAACATATGTAGAGCCGGTTATCTTTATCGAATATATGCTGGAGATTGGCAGACTGGCCAGATCCCGGCCGCTTTTAAAAGTCATGCATTCCAATGGCTTCATCAACGAGCAACCGCTTAAAGATCTGTGCGAGGTGCTGGATGCCGCCTGCATCGATTTGAAGGGGTTTA
>JASFJF010000062.1:0-13105 GCA_050122255.1 Desulfobacterales bacterium | reverse complement strand
TGGCCGTCTGCATGGGTCTGCACGGATATTCGACCGGGAAGCCTTTCCATCTTAAACCGCAGCGTCTGGTTTTTTTCTGTCCCCACCTCAAAGGGTTGGTCAAGCGCAACATAGCATTCTTTGTTTGCGCGCAGGGTATAGCTGCCGGGTCGCAGTAAAAAATGCCCGCCAAAGCGAGGGGCGATCAAACTGCCGCCGATGCTAATGTCCTCTGCCCGGGGCTCGATGTGAATCGTAATCTGTCGCGCTGTGAAGACAAACCAGGCAGCCACAAAAAGCATAACAAAAGCCAGGCTCACCGCCAGACCGAGCCATCTCCGGTAGCGAAAAAAGGCACCGGCCCTCTGTTTTTTACGATCCCTCCGGAAAGCGACCGGGTCAATTTTCACGGTCGGCGCCGGGCTTCCGGCAGCCGGTGCGGTTGCGGTTATCGCCTCGGATTGATGTGAAACGACCCGAATGATAAAGACATCGCTGCGGAACTCAAAGTTTATCTGACAGTCGCCGATTTCAAGCCGGTCGCCATGCATCAACCACTGGCTACCCGTCAATTCCTGCCCATTGTAGCGAACGGAAACATCGGCTTGAGCGGCCTGCACAAACGGCCGTTTCAGCGATAGGTCGATAAAGGCCGCGTCCGTTTCGGCTTTTAGACCCGTTAATTTGATGCTGGCGGTCGGTCCGGTGCCGATGACGAGCGGAAAGTCGCTCACCGAGATGGCTTGTTCGCCTTTGTGGTCTATAATTTGATAGGCGCTAGTCAAATTTTGACCTCACATTGAATAGTGACGCGCATAGGCCCTTGCTCGGGTTTGACGATGATTTTTTTGCGAACATCCTGGTATCCGTCCCGGGTTCCCACAACCGTATAGGCGCCGGGTCGAAGATTCAGCTCGCGGCTCGCAAAGCGACCCAATTTGCCCACTCTGAAAACCGCAACATCCGTGAAGGAATCGGATTCAAGGATTATTTTCACCGGGGTCTGGGCTGCTTTTACGATACGGGCCAGCTCTTTATATTGTTTTTGGAGTCGCGGACCGGTGGAATCCATTGCTTCTATCTCGGCCATCAGTTCAAGGGCGTTTTCGAGCTGACGATCGGATTCCAGTACTGCTGGCTGTTTCAGAAAAAAATCTAGCCGCTTATCGATAAGGATGTGCTTTGAGGCGCGCTGATTGCCCTGCACCGCAAACTGTATGCTGGAATCGATTTTCAGAACCTGCTCGTAGGCGTTCAACGCTTGCTGCCAGTTTTCAGATTGCTCCGAGACAACGGCCTGCCGGCGATATGTTTCAATCCGAGACAGGCGAATGGATTGATTCACCTGGGCCAGGGCATCGTTAGCTTCGCGTGATTGCGGCCGCAATGCCTTTGCCTGGCGTAATTTGGTGCGGGCCAGCTGATAGTCTTTACTGTGGATGGCTGTCAAACCGTCCGACATCAGCTTTCGGTACTGTTGATCACGAAGCTGGCTATCAACCCGCACCAGGGCCTGCTGAGCTTCATTTAAAGCTGGATCCAGACGAAGGGCCTCCTGATAATCGCTTTGGGCGGCAGCTAGGTTGCCCTCGTTTTCATGGCGGTTTCCCGATTCGAGCAACCGTAAAACGGCCTCGGTGTTTTTAGCCCGCTGCAGGTTGTCGCGGGCAATCTTGTTGTCTGGATCTATCAGCAGGGCAATCGATAATTTTTCTTCAGCCAGCGGACCGTTGCCGTCCTCGATTGCGGCCCGGCCTTCAGCAAGTAGCTGCTTGAGGACCGGCTCGACCCGGTTGACCAACTCTTTTGCCCGGGTGATGGCCGCCGCGTAACTGTCTGCTGCCTGGGCGTACTGTTTTTCGATTAAAAGCCGGTCGGCCTCATCCGCAAACTGCAACATGCCCTGATAAGTCTCGGCTCCCCATTTTGAAACACCTTTGGCTTCCAATACCTGTTTCAGTTGCATAAATTCAGCCAGCTTATTTTCGGCCGCCACCTTCTCTGCGGCCAAGCGGGCTGGATCCGCCTCTGTTTGCGGCAAACGCTCGGCTGCAGCGACGGTCTTTTCAGGCGCCGGTTGATTTTGTTCGCTGGCCGCGGTTTCCACTGCAACCGGTTTGTGATCCAGACTGGCCAAATAGCGCCACAACCATAAACCGCCTGCCAGTAAAATGATGAAAGCAACCAGCAGGCTAGCCCCTTTTATTACGTTCGTGTGTTCATGTAGCCTTAATTTTTTGCGTTTTTTTACCGGGGTTACCCTGACCGGGGCAATCACTTCGGTTTGGCCTGAGGCCGTCGGTTGCCGGATGATCTCTGCAGCCGGGCTCTGCGGCGGCAGCGTCGGTTCGTTGCCTGCGCGCAACGTTTGATCAACAAAGGCCTCAATCTCTCGCATGCTGCCCGGACGCTCGGCCGGTGCCTTGGCCAGCATCTTGACAATCAGGGCATCCATCGAATCGGGGATGACCGCATCAACTGCCAGCTGCCGCAGCCGCTGATTTACGGTTACGGGGGGTTCATGTCGAATTCGATCACGGGTAATATCCGGATAAAACGGCGGGTAGCCGGTGATCATGTGGTACAACAATACACCAAGGGCATAAATGTCATCTGACGGAGTAGGCTGGCAATTTTCCAATTGTTGCGGGCTCATGCAAAACAGCGAACCACCGGAAGTGATTTCCAGCGCATGCGGGCCCGATTTGAAAACAGCGGCGATGCCAAAGTCGGTCAATCGGGGTGCTTGTTGTTGATCCATCAGAACGTTGCTGGCTTTGACGTCACGATGCACCAGCCCTGTTTCATGAGCATACCCAAGGGCGTTGATGACCGGCTTTATCAACCGGACAATCTGTGAGATGCCGAGTGGTCCTTGCTGCTGGAGGTAAGCATTCAAATTTTGTCCGTCCACATATTCCATGGATATGAACGCGAATTCATCGGATCGATGAAAATCAAATACGCGCACAATGTTGGGGTGCGCCAGGCGTCGGGTGTTTCGGCATTCATTTTTCAGAAGCTCGACTCGGTGCGGGTCTGACATCAGCTCGGGATTTAAAATTTTAACGGCAATTTGGATTTCAAGCTCACGGTCCCAGACCCGCCAGACCTGTCCCATGCCACCCTGACCGATCATCTCGTTCAGGCGAAAGCGCGAAAGCAGCAGATGGTTTTTTTCTAAATTCAGCATGGCTTTTTGATGTCTTACAGCAGTTCTGGATTTGAACGGCCCTGCGCGGGCCGCCATCATTTTGCAGCACCCTTTTGGGTTCCGGGTGCAACTATATAAAAAATCACGAAAATATGAAAGGCTTTGGATTAACCGTCGCCATTTTCGTGATTTCAAGACTTGAATCCGGTTAGCGTGTTGTGGCTGCGCGTCAGCTGGGCTTTGCTGATCCTCTGTCTTGCATATTCTAACAGACCAGAGCTGATGAGCAGAAGTGCTTGCAAAAGCCGCAGACCAACCGAATAGGGATTTCAAAACGGCATCTAATTATCTTGATCCTTTTTTGTTGTTCCCTGGTCGGGTAGCGGTGTAGGTTCAAAGCCGGTTTCGGCAAAATAGATCTGGCGCAACAGCTTTTTCCAGTTACTAAACTGCTCCTCGGCGGATCCGGACAACTCGTATTGCTGCCCTTCAAAATCCATCGTCACCGGTTGCATCTCGGCACCGAATGAATCGCTGAGTTCTTCGATGGCCGCTTTATGCATCTCGGCTTCTTTTGACACGTTCCAGCCGCTGATAAACACCTGTCCGCCGATAATCACCATTGCGGGTGCCATGACGCGACCGATGTTGGCGTCCTGTGAACCGGCGGCAATCGCTCCGGCAACTAACAGCGCGCCGAGCAATTGCTTGGTCAACGCCTCCCTTTTTATTTTTTTGATGGCTTCACGCTCGGTCAAATTCAATTGACGCCAGTTTTCGTAAGCCGGCCACATTTCGGCATAAAACCCTTCATATTGCTGATTGAGGGTATCCACATACATGTATTCGCGCTCTCTGATTTGCATCAGGCGCTCCATCATGGGGTCATTTTTCGCCGGCAGGCGGTTGACGCTCAATTGCTTTTTGTCGTCTGCCTTCAAATAGCCGTCAAATGCGTCCGGTGCAAATTCCTGGGCAAATTTGAGCTTGGAGACGGTGCGCATACTTTTAATCTGGGCCGCCGTCAATTTCATCTTATAGCGGGCCATGTCATTGGCGATGGCATTATAAATATCCTGATAGGCATCCTTTTCTCCCTGCGTGTTACCTGAATAATAGGTCTCGGACGCCTCGGCACTGTAAGTCTTTTTGAACCAGCGCTTCTGGGATGCTTCAATTACATCGATTTCGAGCACCAGATGCTCACCGTTTGATTCGAGTATCTTGCCCTTCACCAGAAGATCAACACTATTGGTTTCAGCCGGCACAACCTGGATGGCGCCCCAGTGGCTGCTCTGGTGCAATGTATTTTTCAAATGATAGGGAATAAAGTGCGTTTCGGCCTGGCGGATATCGGCATTGGTGCCTTCCTTTTCAACCGTTTCGGGCGTTAGTTCTTTTGTTTCGAAAACAAGGATGCCAACGTCAAGCAACTGCTCTTCCGGGATTTCGATTTTGGCTTGCTCGATTGTTGTTGGGCCTACTTTCTGGGCGTTGTAAGTCGCGCAGCCCCATGGCGCAATCATCGCCGCCAAAATTAGGATCACGTGTAATATGGATTTGTTCATTCTGATGTCGTTCCAAACCAGTGCTTCATTTCGCTCCTGGTTTTGGCTTTTGCGGGCCAGGCGCGCCGAGCACTATTGGGTGTTTTTCTTGTAGTCTTCGTACTCTTTCCAGAGTTTTTCTTTGAGCTCCGGATCGGTTTCGTTTTCGGCAGCCTCGCGCAGCTGCCGGGCAACGATATCGTCATCCTCTTTGCTGTAACGGCCGCCTCTGTTGTCTTTGGGGCCCTGGCCCTGGCCTTTGGGGCGATCACTGGAAGCGACTGCATCATCGACCTCACCCGCTTCTGTTTCTGAGTCACGCTTTTCGCCCGCAGCCTCTTTGTCACCGGTTTTATCTTGTTGCGCAGCCTCTTCCGATGACTCCGATTCCTCAGAGCCTAAATCGATGCCTTTTTCCTTTAAACGTTTGGCGGCCTCCGCTGCTTCTTGCGCCAGGTCACGCATCTTGGCGGCGGATTTGGTTTCAATGGTCTCCATTTCTTTGAGCAGCATGGCATCAAATTGGCTGAGAGAGGCCGTTAGCTGGCGGTCCAGCTCTGCCACCTGATCCTGGGTTTGCGCTTCGGGAATTGATTCATCGGATCCGAAAGAGCCGCTGCTTTCAGCCGTCTGGGGTGTTTTACCCTCAGGCTTGTGCCGGCGATAGGCGCTTTCCAATTCTTCGACTTTTTTGCGGTTTTCAGCGACCATGGCCCGAACGCGTTCATGATATATTTCGTAATCGCGAATATCCTCGGCAGAGGCATCGCCGGATTTTTTGAGCGCTTCAAGTTTGGTGGCGATTCTTTGTTCGGTCGCTTCGCTGACTTTCAAATCTTCCCGAGCTTTATTTAGTTTCGATTCTGCTGTGGAAGGTGCCTGCGGTTGAGATCTTTGTGATTTTTGAGATGCTGGTTTAGATGATGCTTCAGATTCACTTATGCCCGAATCAGGCGTTGTTTCTGAGGACCGGGCTTCTGGACGTCGTTCGTCCGATTTTCGTGTTTGTGCCGGCCCGGCACTTTCAGCATCTTTAGATTCGGCCGCACTGGACGCCGCTTCCTTTTCTGCCGCTTGCTCGGGCTGTTCGGCGTTTTCAGAACCGGACTTTTGACCGGATTTAGATTGCTGCTGTGCGCCGGACTGTTCGCTTTTTTGTGTCTTTGATGATGGCGGTGGGCGGGTCTCAGCTGATTCTGTGGACGTCGGCTGCGGGGGCATCGGAGTGCTGGGCTCCGGCGTTGTTTTGCATGCTGAAAAGCCGAAAGCGATTAATATGGATAGTATAAGAAAAAACGCTTTCATTTGTCAGGTCCCCTTTTTGAAGATAAACGTCCTAGAATGCGAACATTTTCAGCTAAAAACATAAGATTTTGCCAATTTAGTGTCAAGCAACAGACATGGGTCTTTGGTACTTTTGTCTGTAGACCGATGATGGCGGCGGTTTGTCTACAAATTACAGATGATTACCGCTTTTATTGTGTTGGCGTAATGCAGCGTTGGAGTTCTTCAGATATCGGATTGCAGATTGCAGATTACGGATTTGAACCGCAGTTTACCATCAAAGTGGCCAAAAAAGAGCCAGTTTCCGAAATTCGAAAACCGGCTCTATCATTGTCAATGGCGGAGAGAGAGGGATTCGAACCCTCGGTGCAGCTTTCACCGCACACTCGCTTAGCAGGCGAGCGCCTTCAGCCAGCTCGGCCATCTCTCCCAAAAATTTTTCAACAATTATATATATTAAATTCCGCAGTAATTCTATGGCGGAGGGAGTAGGATTCGAACCCACGGAGGTGTTACCCTCAACGGTTTTCAAGACCGCCGCTTTCGACCACTCAGCCATCCCTCCCCTCTGATGCTCATATTTTTCTAAATCTGCGAATGTTAAACTAATATTATTAGCACTACAAGCATACCGGGTCAATAAATTTTGTCCTTTGATTAGGTGTTGACAGCTTATATTTTTTATGGTTTCGAAGGCCTTAAAACATTTGGACGTGATCCTTGTTTTCACTGGAAAGGAAAATTAAATGAAGCAAAAATATTCTATCGTTAGAGATGACAAAAACAATCAACTGATTATTCGTGAATTTGCCGAACTTGATAAGCAAATTTTGTCGCTGCTGTGCGAGGAAACCTACAACTCAAATATGATCCACGCCGCCATAAAGCAGGGTAGCAGTCATCTGATCAGCGCGCTGCGAACCAACAACCTTTATCCACCCGGTATTTATGCGGCCAAAATAGCGGAAAGCGTCATGCAGTTATATGCCACTAAAAGCCAGGAATCTGTGGATCTTTTTTTTGATGATCTGGAATTGCTTGCCGTGGAATCCAGATCCGACCCCGAACCTGATGACGAGGAAAAGCCCGTTGAAGAGCGGAGCGAAGATGTAAATGAGCTGCTTGAGGATGATTTCGAATCGGAATACCAGGAGAAGGATAAGATCAGCAAAATGAATTCATCCTTAAAAATAGCCGATGATGATTATAGCGATTCGCCGAATGATAGTTAATATCATGCGGACACTCGCGATGGTTATAAATATAATAAACAGATATTATTGAAGTTTTTTAATCATCTCATGTTTAGCCGACCGGCTCAGCCGGCGGGCACGCCCACCATAGCGCAGGCCCGCAGATGCGCTATTACTTTGCAAGTGACCAACCTGAATTAAGCTCCAAAACCAGAATTTTTTCGTTGACTTAATGGCGTTCATCCATTAAAAAAAGATCTTGTTCATTTTTTTCTGTAAGCGATCAATTATCAGGGAATTTGCAATCGGGTATTTCTGATATTTTCAAAGGCCACTTAAAATTGAGTCTAGCGGTATGATCGCTGCGCCTGCCTGTTTAGTCTTGCCAACGATGGAAATAGCCAGCTAAATTGGTTAGTTGGTCCTGTGCGCAAAACCTTACGGTGTTAATTCAGCTGTTTAGTGGATGATCTTAAATCGCATCAAGGAGGTGCAAATGGAAAAAGAAAAGGCATTTTATGAGAGGTTGGAGAGCAAAGGTGTCTCCCGTAGGGACTTTATGAAATATTGTACGTTCCTGACGGCGACAATGGGGCTCTCGTCATCGTTCGTGCCAAAGGTTGCTGAAGTTTTCGCAGCACCGGCTCAGCGTCCGGCAGTCATATGGCTGCATTTCGGTGAATGCACGGGTTGTTCTGAGTCTGTTCTTAGATCCGAATACCCCTATATTGACGAATTAATTCTGGAAGTGCTTTCTCTGGAATATCACGAGACGGTCATGGCGGCTGCTGGACAGCAGGCCGAGGATCAGCTTCATTCCGCGGTCAAGAAGTACGAAGGTAATTTTATCTGCGTAGTTGAAGGTGCTATACCGACAAAGTTCGATGGTGGCTATGGCAAAATTGGGGGGCGCACATTTTTAGAAATTGCTAAAGATGTTTGCCCTAAAGCTGCCGGTGTGATCTGCATCGGAGGCTGCTCCAGCTACGGCAATATTCCGGCTGCCCAACCCAACCCCGGTGGATATAAGAGCGTCGGTGATGCATTGGGCATCAAAACGGTTAATATTGCCGGATGCCCACCCAATCCGGTTAATTTTATCGGTACGGTGGTCAATTACCTATTGCTGGGTAAACTCCCGGCCCTGGATGATCTCGGACGACCGATGTTTGCCTACGGCAAAACCATTCACGATCAGTGTCCGCGTCGGTCTCACTTTGAAAACGAAGAATTTGTGGAGCAATTCGGTTCCGAAGAGGCCCAAATGGGTTATTGTCTCTACAAGGTTGGCTGCCGCGGTCCCGAAACGTACAATAACTGCCCAGTGGCAAAATTCAATGAAGGCACCAGCTGGCCGGTTGAAGCGGGTGCGCCCTGCATCGGCTGCAGTGAACCAAAATTCTGGGATAATTTTACGCCGTTTTATGAAGAACTGTAGATATTAGCATTGTTATGCTATTAGAAAAGGGAGGAACCATATGGCACAGCGAATCGTAGTTGATCCAATCACCCGAATCGAGGGTCACCTTCGCATCGAAGTCGAAGTGGCCGGTGGCAAGGTGGTCAATGCCTGGAGCTCAGGCCAAATGTTTCGGGGTATCGAACTTATATTGCAGGGTAGAGATCCACGGGATGCCCATCATTTCGTTCAGCGCTCCTGCGGCGTCTGAACGTACACCCATGCCTTGTCCTCGGTGAGGGCAGTCGATAATGCGGTGGGTGTTAAAATCCCTAAAAATGCTCGCATCATTCGTAACCTGCTGATGGGTGCCCAGTTTCAGCACGATCATATTGTTCATTTTTATCATCTGCACGCTCTGGACTGGGTTGATATTGTTAGTGCGCTCAAAGCGGATCCCAAGAAGACAGCTGCGCTGGCCGACAATGTCAGCAACGCGCCCTGGGGCGGAGCCGTTTATTTCAAAAATGTACAACAACGCATACAAACCTTTGTGGATAGCGGCCAGCTGGGCCCCTTTTCAAACGCTTACTGGGGTCATTCGGCTTACAAATTGCCACCCGAAGCCAACTTGATGGCGACGGCCCACTATCTTGAGGCCATACGTCTGCAAGCTCGTGCAGCGCGTATGCATGCCATTTTCGGAGGAAAGAATCCACATCCGCAGTCGCTGGTGGTCGGTGGTGTTACCTGCGTCCGAGACCTTACGCCGGACCGCATTGCCGAATTTTTGTACATCAACAAAGAGACCTATGATTTTATTAAAAATGTCTATATTCCAGATCTTCTGGCAGTCGCTTCTTTTTACAAGGATTGGGGCGCTATCGGTGGCACCAGCAACTTTTTAGCCTGGGGGGAATTTCCTGAATCCGACAAAGAGCCCGAAAGCCTTTATATGCCCAGAGGCGTGATTATGAAGCGCAATCTTGGCGGTGTCAAAATGGCCAATCAGGCACGGGTTTCAGAAGATGTTACCCGGGGATGGTATATGGACGGCCCGGCCAAACATCCGTATGAGGGCGAAACCAGGCCGCTGCAGGAAAACCCACAATACAGGCCCGGGGACGGAAAGTATTCCTGGTTCAAAGCCCCGCGCTACGAAGGCGAACCCTGCGAGGTGGGTCCGCTGACCCGCGTTCTGGTGGCATATGCCAAGGGTCACGAGGACATCAAACCCATCGTGGATAATGTGCTCAAGACGCTGGGGGTTGATGCCAACGCTCTGTTTTCCACTTTAGGCCGTACAGCTGCCAGAGGCATCGAGGCCTTAGCGATCGGTGAACGTAACCAGACCTGGGTGATGGAACTTATTGAAAATATTAAAGCAGGCGATACCCAAACCTATGAACCTTATGAAATGCCAAAAAGCGGTATGGGGGTTGGCTTGAACGACGTTCCCCGGGGTTCACTTGGGCACTGGGTCCACATTGAAGACGGAAAGATCAAAAATTACCAGTATGTCGTGCCGTCGACCTGGAATCTCTGCCCGCGGGATGCCAACAACAAGATGGGGCCGGTAGAGGAATCTTTGATCGGCACGCCGGTGGCAGATCCGAAGCGACCGCTGGAGGTTCTGCGAACGGTTCACTCATTTGATCCCTGTATTGCCTGCGGTGTCCACGTAATTGACCCGGACTCCAACGAAGTATACAAGATCAAAGCACTTTAATGCGCACCTGTGGATTAAAACGGCCTTCCAAACTGTTGGAAGGCCGTTCTTTATGGTGTTGACGATTCGTGCTGTTTTGGTGTATGAATCGCTCTTTCAGGATAGGACTCTGTTGATTCTAAGCGTGACGAGTGTTTCAAATTAAAAAGGTTTTAAGTGTCTGAGAAAACCCCATTTGATGAAATGTATGCCGTCGATGTAATGGTTCTGGGCATCGGGTGCACCCTGTATTCAGACGAAGGATTTGGTGTCCGGGTTGTCGAAAAAATGCAGCGGGAATACGAATTTTCGGACAAGGCGCTGCTGGTGGATGGTGGCGTACTGGGCGTTAATCTGCTGGGGGTGATTTCAAAGCCAAATCACCTGATTGTGGTTGATGCGATCCGCAACAAGGGCAACCCCGGTGATCTTTACCGTCTGGCCGGTGATCAGATCCCAGCCCGCATTCGGGCCAAAAATTCTTTGCATCAGGTTGATTTCCTGGAAGCATTAACGCTCTGTCAAGCGCTCGATCACGTGCCGGAAACGGTTATTATCGGCGTCGAGCCTGAAGATATCGATACCATGTGTGTTGATCTTACGCCCGTGACCCAGAAAAAAGTCGATGATGTCATTGCCATGGTGCTGGCGGAACTTGACCGTTTAGGCGTACAATATTCAATGAAAGGAACAGCAGATAATGTGTCTGGCAATCCCGTCCAGGATTACAAAGATTGAAAATAATATGGCAACCATCGATGTAGAAGGTGTTCAACGAGAAGCCAGCTTGCTGCTTCTCGAAGATGCCCGGGTCGGTGATTACGTCATCGTGCATGCTGGATTTGCAATTTCAAAACTAGATGAAGCAGCCGCTCGGGAGACATTAGACCTTTTGCGCGAGGCGATTGCCGCCGTAGAGAAAAGCGAATCCAAACAGAATTAGGGAACCATCGCAGTCGCACGGGGGCATGTGCCTCTTTAAACCCTTCAATTTGTGAGCCACCTCCCGCCCAGATCACACGCCGTTGATGCCACTATGCTGAAGAATACTGCAGCCAAAAGAATTGAAATAAACGGCATTGTTCAGGGAGTCGGATTTCGACCCTTTGTTTACAATCTTGCCCATCAATATGATTTGAAAGGCGAAGTGGCCAATACGGCCGCAGGGGTATCGATTCATATTGAAGGACCACCGGAAGATATCCAGGCCTTTGAAACGGATCTGACGGCCAAATGCCCTCCGCTTGCGCACGTGGTCGAAATATCTGCACACGCCGAATCCGTCAAGCCCTTTGCTGAATTCAGGATTGTCAAAAGCAGGGGCCAGGCCCGGATGGCGACCCTGATCTCGCCGGATGTGTCGATCTGTGATGATTGCCGGCAGGAGCTTTTCGATCGCGCTGACCGCCGTTATCTGTATCCGTTTATCAATTGCACCAACTGCGGACCGCGCTACACCATCATCGATGATATTCCCTACGATCGTCCCAAGACCTCCATGCGGCATTTTAAAATGTGTGCTGCCTGCCAGGCCGAGTACGACGATCCGACCAACCGGCGCTTTCATGCCCAGCCCAATGCCTGCAAACAATGTGGCCCGCATGTCAGCCTCTATGATCACCAGCGTAAGCCGATCACCACAGATAACCCCATCAAAGCGGCGGCGGATGGCATCCGCCAGGGCCAAATTGTGGCTGTCAAGGGGCTTGGCGGCTATCATCTGGTGGTTGATGCCCTCAACAGTGATGCTGTTTTGCGGCTACGCCGGCGCAAGTTGCGCGAGGAAAAACCGTTTGCCTTGATGTCCGCCAATCTGGACAGTGTTTACGAATACGCCTGGGTGCGCCCTGAAGAGGAGGCCCTATTGACCTCCATCCAGCGCCCGATTGTATTACTGCAAAAAAAGAGCCCCAGTCCCATATCAGAGGCCGTGGCGCCCGGCAATAAATACTGGGGGGTGATGTTGCCTTACACCCCGCTGCATTATCTACTGTTTGAACATCAGTTTGCGGCCCTGGTTATGACCAGTGCCAATCTGAGCGAAGAACCCATCGCCATTGATAATGACGATGCTTTTGAGCGCTTGGCCGACATTGCCGATTATTTTTTAATTCACAACCGGGACATCTATTTGCGCAGCGATGATTCCATCCTCAAACATACGGCCGGGCACGGGCGTTATATCCGGCGGTCACGCGGGTATGTACCCATTCCGATATTTTTGAATCAGACGGTCCCGGCGATTCTGGCCTGCGGAGCCGAACTGAAAAATACCATATGCCTGACCAAAGGCGATAAAGCTTTTTTAAGCCAGCATATCGGTGATCTTGAAAACATGGCCACCCTGGATTTTTTTAAGCTGACCGTGGAACATCTAAAACGTATTCTTGAAATCCAGCCCGAACTCATCGCCTATGATATGCACCCGGACTATCTGAGCACTCGCTATGCTAAAGAACAGACAAACATCCCTGTCATCGAAGTCCAGCATCATCATGCGCATATCGTCAGTTGCATGGCCGAGCACAAACTGCAAGGCGCGGTCATCGGTTTGGCCTTTGACGGCACCGGCTATGGCACGGACGGCACCATCTGGGGCGGTGAGGTGCTGGTAGCAGAGGCCAAACAATTTAAACGGGTCGCCCACCTGGCTGAAATGCCGATGCCGGGCAGTAGCGCCGCCATAAAGCAGCCCTGGCGCATGGCCCTGAGTTACCTGCGTGCAACCTACGGGGACAATTTACGGGACCTGGGCCTTCCAATGCTCAAGCAGATCGATGTGCAAAAAATCAACATCATCGTCGAAATGATAAAAAAAGGCGTCAACTGCCCGCAAACATC
>JASFJF010000061.1:0-13179 GCA_050122255.1 Desulfobacterales bacterium | reverse complement strand
TGGCGGATGCCAGCTGGTCTTCAAAGTGCACCCCGGCCGCTCCGGCATTGATCATCTGCTTCATCAACTCGTATGCATTCAGGGGCCCGCCGAAGCCGGCTTCTGCGTCGGCCACAATGGGTGCAAACCAGTAAGGGCCGCGTTTGCGACCGTCCAATACCTGGATCTGGTCAGCACGCCTCAGGGCGTTGTTAATCCGCCTCACGACTTCAGGAACACTGTTGGACGGATACAGACTCTGATCGGGATACATTTCACCGGCCAGGTTGGCATCGGCTGCTACCTGCCAGCCGCTCAGGTAAATGGCCTTAAGGCCGGCTTCCACTTGCTGCACGGCCTGATTTCCCGTTAGCGCTCCCAAAGCCGGAATGTAATCCTCGTTCTGCAATAAGTACCACAGGCGCTTAGCACCGGCTGTGGCATAGGTATATTCAACTTTCAGCGTTCCGCGCAGTGCCAGTACTTCTTTGGGTGTATACGGCCGAATGATACCTTTCCAACGTGGGTCGTTTGTCCATTCGTCACGCATAATGGCAACGTCATCCACATCGACTTCATGGCACGAAAGTCTTTCACAGAGTTCAATGGCTTTTTCTTCAATGGTTTTTGGCATGTTGGTTATCCTTTCCACAAAGCGTTGCCCTGGATCCTGCACGAAGTGGCGGTTTTCATATTAATGTTGATACAATATTCAGGTAATCGATTCGTCCAGATGCGCATAGGCGCGCAGTGTTAAAAATTCTTCCAGCTCTTCATTGGTAATGATGTCGTCAAAAAGCCGAGCGGCCAACTCATAATTACCTGAGGCAAAATGCTCTTCGCCGATCGTTTCTTTAATCTTTTGCAATTCTTCTTCCATGACTTCCCGGAACAGCTCAAGGGTTACCTTGCGGCCGTCCGACAACACCCCATCGGGATGATGAATCCATTGCCATACCTGAGTGCGGGATATCTCAGCCGTGGCGGCATCTTCCATCAAGTTATATATGGGAACACAGCCCAGACCGCTGAGCCAGTTGGCCATGTATTGGATACCGACATCGATGTTGGTGCGCAGTCCCTCTTCGGTAATGGTGCCTTCGGGCACTTTTAACAGGTCCGCGGCGGTTACGGTGACGTCTTCACGCAGTCTATCAATCTGATTTGGCCGGGGCATGATTTTATCGAATTCATCTTTGGCAATTTGCATCAGACCCGGGTGCGCTACCCAGGTGCCGTCATGGCCATCGGTTGCTTCACGTACCTTGTCTTCCTGCACCTTTTTCAGTGCTGCTGCGTTGGCATCCGGATCATTTTTAATCGGAATTTGGGCTGCCATGCCGCCTAATGCATGGGTGCCGCGCCGATGGCAGGTTTGGATGACCAGCAGTGAATAGGCATGCATGCAGTGACGGGTCATGGTAATCTGGGCGCGGTCCGGGAAAATATAGCCCGGCACGTTTTTAAAGCGTTTGATGAAACTGAAAATATAATCCCAGCGACCGCAGTTTAAGCCGGCCATGTGCTCTTTGAGCTCGTAAATGATTTCATCCACTTCGAAGGCCGCTAAGATGGTTTCAATCAAAACCGTGGCTTTGATGGTGCCTGAAGGAATGCCGAGCATGTCCTGGGCGCGAATAAAGATATCATTCCACAAACGGGCTTCCAGGTGGCTTTCGATTTTTGGCAGATAAAAGTAGGGACCGGTCCCTTTGGCCAGCAGGGCTTTGGCATTGTGAAAAAAATAAAGTCCGAAATCAAAGATGCTTCCTGAAATCGGCTCACCATCCACGGCGACGTGTTTTTCAACCAGATGCCAGCCGCGCGGTCTGACCATCAGGGTGGCAATTTCCGGATTCAGCTTATACTGCTTGCCCTGCGGATTGACAAATGTAATCGTTTCCTTGACCGCATCGCATAGATTGATTTGTCCTTCGATGGTACCCTTCCAGGTGGGCGAGTGGGAATCCTCGAAATCCGCCATGTATGTGCTGGCACCGGAGTTGAGCGCATTGATGATCATTTTGCGGTCTACCGGTCCGGTGATTTCCACCCGTCGATCCTTCAGGTCATCCGGAATCGGCGCCACTTTCCAACCGCTTTTTCGAATTTCCCGTGTTTCCGGCAAAAAGTCCGGTAGCTTTCCGCCATCGATTTCGGCCTGTCTTTTTTGACGATTTTGCAGAAGCCATTTGCGTTGAGATTCAAATTCACGCGCCAGGGTGCCGACGAATTGAAGGGCTTCAGGCGTAAGAATTTGAGAGAACGCTTCGTTAACGCTTCCAAGTACTTCAATACCATTCACTTTAACTGGGCCGCCCATGTTTCATTTTCCTCCTATGCAGCGTCTGTTGCCTCGAAGAAAATTTTAAGTCCAAATTCAATTTAAGTCAACGGCCACCTTTAACTTGAAATTCCCATTTTTTGATAAAATAGATATTTTTATGAAAAATTTATTGGGCGTTGGATGTATTTTCGAGATGACTTTTATCAAGCCGTCGGCTTTGGGTGTAGGGAAAGATGTGGGGTAGTTCACCAGCTCTAATGGCCGCCTGGCTCTTCTGCCAGAAATCGACATCCAGCAGATCGGAATGGTGCTCCAAAAAGATTTGTAATAGATGATCGGGTAGACCCAGAAAATACCTGAATTCTTGCGGGAACACATCGTTTTCTCCAACGACGTACCAGGGTTCAGAAGCCAGCTCATCTTCATAGCTGGCAGATGGCGGTATTTTGCGAAAATTACAGGCTGTCAACGGACACAGTTCATCGTAGTCATAGAAAACAACACGCCCATGACGGGTGACGCCGAAATTTTTTAAGAGAATATCTCCGGGAAAGATATTGCTGACGGCCAGATCTTTAATGGCAGCGCCAAAGTCGATAACGGCTTTGCGGGCAGCTGCCGCTTGGGCTTCCTGCAGGTAAATATTTAAAGGAACCACTCGGCGTTCGACATAGGCATGGGATAGGATCACATGATCATTCTCGATCGTTACGGTTTGAGCGGCTTCAGATTGCAGTTCGGCGAGCAGTTGCGGTGCAAAAAAACAATCATCCAGTTTTAAAAATTCAAAATCCTGTGCATCGATCAGCCGGCCGGCACGATCATGTTCAAACACCAGCTGGTATTTTCTTTTGACCTCCTGGCGGGTGATTTTTTTGGGCCGGCCGAAGCGGTCTCGGATAAGCTTGAAAACCAGATCATCATTGGGCATGTTAAAGACGATCATCACCAGGCCGCTCTCACCGGGCGATAATTGGAAGCGTTCCTCCCGGCACTCTGACAAATGGCCCAGAAGTTCACGGTAAAGAATGGTTTTACCGTGTTTGTTAAAGCCGATCGCCGTATACAGTTCAGCAACTCGCTTATGCGGCAGGAGTGTTTTAAGGAAGCCAATCAATTCTTGGGGACTTGCCGATTCCACATGAAAATAAGAACGCGTAAAGCTGAATAAAATACTGATATCATTTTCCTTCAGCAATACAGCATCTACAATGATGCCGCTCGCTGAGTTCATCAATGCGATGGCGAGTGGAACAAGTTGGCGCCCGCAGAACATCCGGCCGATGATATAAGCGCCCATTCCGCGAAAAAAAACAGAATCCATCACTTCAATGCAATCGATTGCAGGCGGCAGGCCGATTTCGTGCAGGTCGGCTTCGATTTTCGCCGCCGCCCGCGCGGCATCTCGTTGGAGGTTCTCAAGTCCGTTTGCCAGCGGATATCCGGCCAGAATCCTGCGGATCAGGTCTGTTGCTGAGTTACCGCCAGGATACGACCGGTAACCATCCGCTTGTGTGCAGTCGGTGGATGGATTTCCATCGGTGTCGACAAATTCAATTTGCGGGTCAACGCCGACGGTAGCAAATATGCGCCTCGAAACTGAATTAAAAAAGGTTTCTGCCAGTTCCCGATCCCGGCGCGAGCTTACCAGGCCGGCATACACGGCCTTTAAGCTTGCCCAGACCCGTTTGTCCTCAATTTGGTCACCCAGCAACTGGCGAATAGTGTTCTCAATTTTGCTGACTTCAGATTTGTATAAAATCAATCTGGCGGTCGTATCGGCCCGCATGCCTTGCCAGTCAAGGGCCTGAAACCTTGATTGGGCGCGGGTGGTGACCTCGTCAAATTGGGCGCGGTAACTTACAAAAGTTTCCTTGATCGCTCTGGCAGCTGTTTTTGCAATTTGGCTAATGGATGCGTCTTGTGGCATGTTTTATAAAAAGCGTCTCTGCAGTTGGAAAGTGCGTATCAATATGTGTCCTGTGCGAATTCTTCTGTATTGGAATCTTAAGTTGATCTGGCAATATTTGCAACTGAAGAATGAGAAAGGGGTCAAAGCTTGAATTGTGAATTATAAAAAATTATTGGTTCCCAGTTTCAAATCTTTTTCCACTCAGCAGGCTTTCTTTTGCAGTTATAGCCCTGTGGCATCTGTTGCCTGTTTCAATCAAAAAGGACGAAAATCTGTAATAGGCAAACCGCTCTAATTCACAATTCAAGCTTTGACCCTGGTTAGAGTTCTGGTTAGAGTTTTCGGGCTTGATTTAAAACTGTTTGCTGCGGTCTAAGTTGCGATATTGTATAGCCTCAGAGATATGGTCGGAGCTGATATTCGCTTTTGCGTCCAGGTCGGCAATGGTGCGGGCGATCTTGAGGATGCGGTTGTAGGCCCGGGCCGACAGCCCAAGTTTGTCGATAGCCGATTCAAGCAGACGGCAGGAGGCATCGTCGACCTGACAATGGCGCTTGATGTGGCGGCTGCTCATCTGGGCGTTGCAATAAATTTTGGTGCGCGACAGCCGATCCGCCTGAATCTGGCGGGCGTTGGCCACGCGCCGGCGAATGCTTTCAGAGGCCTCGGCCGCATAATCCTGCATCAGATCTTTGTAGGGCACCGCCGGAACCTCTACGTGCATGTCGATGCGGTCCAGCAGCGGCCCGGAAATCCTGGAACGGTAGCGATGGATTTGCTGATGGGTGCAGCGGCATTCGTGTTTGGGATCTGCTAAATAGCCGCAGGGGCAAGGGTTCATGGCGGCCACCAGCATAAAATTGGCCGGATAGGTCAAGGTGGTCTTGGCCCGGGAAATGGTCACCTGCAAATCTTCGATGGGTTGGCGCAGCACTTCCAGAACATGTTTTTTAAACTCCGGCATTTCATCTAAAAACAGCACTCCGTTGTGCGCCAGACTCACTTCGCCGGGTCTGGGAATATGACCGCCCCCGATCAATCCAGCATCGGAGATGGTGTGGTGGGGCGCGCGAAACGGCCGGGTCGTCACCAGGGCCTGTCCTTTGGACAACAGCCCGACAACACTGAATATTTTAGTGGTCTCCAGGGCTTCTTCAAAAGAAATGGGTGGCAAGATGGTGGGCAGGCGTTTGGCCAGCATGGTTTTGCCGGAACCTGGCGGGCCGATCATCACCAGATTATGACCGCCGGCGGCGGCGATTTCCAGAGCCCGTTTGGCATGTTCCTGGCCCATAACCTCGGCATAATCAATGGCGTAGGAACTGTTACTTGCGAATAGTTTGTCAATATCGCTAGGCTCTGATAAGATCCGGGTAAATCCTCTTAAAAATCCCACAATCTCAGACAGGGTGTTCGCTGCTAACACCTCGATGCCCTGGACCACCGCAGCTTCTGCTTTATTTTCAGAAGGCACAATGATCGCTGAATAGCCGGCCGCTTTGGCCGCCAGCGCCATGGGCAAGGATCCTTTGACTGGTTTGATGCGCCCGTCCAATGAAAGTTCGCCCAGTATGAGATAGCGGGAAAGCTGATCCTGGGGAATGATGCCGGTGGCGGCCAGGATACCCAGCGCGATGGGCAGGTCAAAACCGGTGCCTTCTTTTTTAATGTCGGCCGGTGCCAGATTAACCGTTATGCGGTCGGCTGGAAAGCGATAGCCTGAATTATTGACCGCCGACTTGACCCGTTCTTTGCTTTCTTTGACCGCGGCTTCCGGCAGACCGACGGTTGTGAAGGTCGGCAGACCGGAAGTGATGTCCACCTCTACCTCAACCGCATAGGCGTCGATTCCCAGAACAGCACTGCTGAGGACTTTGGCAAGCAACAGCCTTCTCCCGGGTTTAAGGGTAACCGGCATGGCCCGACAGCCGACAATAGACTGCTGAGAGCTATAGCAAATCCAGTTGCCAGCCACAATCCTTTTTATCGGCACTGCGCCAATACTTTGTAAATACGGTTCGATGCTGGCCACACGCTGCGAGTGAAATCAAAATCACTTGCTATTTAAGTAGGTTTCGGCTATTTAATACATGTATTCTGCCTGAAAATGAATAAAAAATTCAAATCCATCATATATCCTAACATGCTGATATGAAGTGCCGGGAGCAACATTGAGCCGCTTATCGAATGCGCATTTATCAAGACGATGTGCTGACGGGTGAAGAGGCGTGCTGCAGACTATAAAATTGATTGTTTTTTCAAATGATTGTGCTGCTTAAGCGGACAAAATCCGTTTTTCTATTGATTCTGGGACTACTCTTGATTGTATCCCAGGCGGGCAATGCTCAGGATGCAACCCTGACCAATATCACTGTCTCCAATACCCAGGCTGACCTGCTGCTCTTTTTAAATCTTGAAGGCGCCTTCCGGGATGAGATGAAACAGGCCATTTTAAGCGGCGCGCCTTCCACATTTTCTTTTTTTGCCAAATTGAATCGTGTGCGCAGTTTATGGTTTGATAAAGATATTGCCGATTTAGAGGTCACTCACACGATCGTTTACGATAACCTTAAAAAAGAGTTTGCTGTCTTACGTTCATGGAAAGACAATAATCCCGAAGTGACAAAATCATTCGATGAAGCAAAGAAATGGATGACCGAAATCGATAGTTTAAAGATTATTCCATTAAACAGGCTGGAAAAAGGCAAGCAATACCAACTGAGAGTGAAAGCAGAAGTTAGCAAGAAGACCCTTCCTCTATATCTGCATTATATCCTGTTTTTTGTGTCTTTATGGGATTTTGAAACGGATTGGTATACCATCGATTTTACTTTCTAAATAGCAGCCTATTAATGGTCAGCCGACCACGAATGCCATGAAAAGGCCCAGATTTAAAAGAAAACCCTCGCTTTCGGAAAAAGAGCGCAAGCGGCGCAAGCGCGAACTTATATTGATTCTGGTGATCTTGTTCGTTGTCGCCCTGCTGACGCTGGTTGAAAGCCGGCTCATTAAATTTGGGGCCGATATCGCCGTCTCGAACACCGTGTTGATGTTTATCCTGATCAACATCAATTTGCTGTTACTGATATTATTAATCTATCTGGTTTTCCGAAACCTGGTAAAGCTGATATATGACCGCCGGCGTAACGTCCTGGGCGCTAAAATAAGGACGAAACTGGTCATCGCATTTGTCTCCCTGACCCTTTTACCGACGATTGTTTTATTTTTCTTTGCGCTCAATTTTATTACCACCAGCATTGAGTTCTGGTTTAATGTGCCGGTCGAACAGGCGCTTGACAATTCATTGTGGGTGGGGGGTCGGCTCTACAGTCGAACCGAGGAGAACAATAAGTTTTTCCTTGAACGAATATCATACCAGATCAGAAAGAAAAATTTGCTGGATGATAAAAACCGCAAAGCCCTTTCACAATATATTCGAATCGTCCAGCGCGAATTTAATCTGGATGCCGTCGAGATCTATGCCCCCGATGCTGAGCGTCTAACCTTTGCCCTGGCCCCCAAGCTTGAAAACGAGTATTTCGGCATTATAACGGCTGAAGATTTCACAAAAGAATTGCCTGCGGACGGGATTCGATCCATTTCTCAAACCATACCTTCCGGAGAGTTTGTCAAAACATTGGGCACTATTCCTTTTGGCGTGCAGCCCGATGAGGCCATCGGATTTGTGGTGGCCACCATCCTAATCCCAAAGGATCTATCTGAAAATTTGCAGTTCATTCGCAAGGGGTTTACGGAATACCAGCAAATCAAGCTGCTGAAAAAGCCGATCCAAATTACATACTATATATCGCTTTCGATTGTTGCATTACTGGTCCTGTTTTGTGCGGTGTGGTTCGGATTCTTTATGGCGCGCTCGATCAGTCTTCCGATTAAAGAGCTGGCCGAAGGGACGCGACGAGTGGCAGATGGTGATCTTGGCTATACGATTGACCCAGTCAGCGATGATGAATTTGGCAGCCTGGTTGAATCTTTTAATCAGATGACCCAGGATCTGCGACTCAGCCGTGAGCAATTGGAGCTATCTGCACGCATGTTGCGGCACCAGAATATCGAAATCGAAGAGAAGCGGCAGTTTATGGAAATCGTTTTAAAAAGCGTATCTGCCGGCGTCGTTACGCTGGATGCCAAAGGCCTGATATCAACTATGAACAAATCAGCTGAAAAGATGTTGAATCTCAAATCCGAGCAGATCCTGAACAAAAGCTATAAAAATTTATTAGACGGGGCTTTTCTGGAACTGGCCAATGAAATTTTGGATACGCTTTCTTTTTCCAGTGGTGACACGATTGAATTACCCTTAAAACTGACCATTGAGGGCAGACCGAGGAGCTTTCTGGTGTCTGTCAATGCACTCAAGGACGATGGCGGAAGACACATGGGAACGCTGATGGTCTTTGACGACCTGACCGAACTGGAGAAAGGCCAGCGCATGGCGGCCTGGCGCGAAGTGGCCCGGCGCATCGCGCATGAAGTAAAGAACCCCTTGACGCCGATAATTCTTTCCGCACAGCGGCTCAAACGAAAATATGCACAATTCGTAGATGACACGATATTTGAAGAGTGCACCGAAACCATCATCAGTCAGGTTGAGCTGATTCGCAATCTGGTAAATGAATTTTCGTCTTTTGCGCGATTTCCCAGTGCCAATCCCGTTCCCTGCCATTTGATACCGATTATTGAAGAAACTGTAGCGCTTTACCGTGAAGGGCATCCGGGGATTAATTTCAAGATCAATAATACGCTTGACATCCCGATTCTCAACTTGGACCACCAGCAAATGAAGCAGGCACTGATCAACCTGATTGACAATGCGATAAGCGCCTTAAAGGGCGCCGGCCATATCACGATCAGTGTGGCCCATGATCCGATCCTGAAAAAGATTCGGATGGAGGTTGCCGATGATGGACCCGGCATTTCCGATGAAGATAAAACCCGGCTGTTTCAGCCCAATTTTTCCACTAAAAAGACCGGAATGGGACTGGGGTTGACCATTGTCAACACCATCATCGCAGATCACAATGGGATGATAAATGTGCAGGACAACGCTCCCAAAGGTTCAAAATTTGTTATTGAATTGCCGGTATAATGAGCGGGGGCATGGCGCAGGGGGCACCTTCAATATCTTAAACGCCGTGCCCCAGGCCGTATCATTTTTTTTGGGGGCTTAATCTATTCGATAAATAAACCTCACAGCTATGTAAGGAGTGTCGGTGAATGATCGCATCGGTATTAATTGTTGATGATGAGCAGTCAATTGTTCAGTCATTAAGCGGGTTGCTTTCTGATGAGGGCTTTGAGGTGTCAACAGCGGTCAACGGCTTTGATGCGCTTAAAGCGATTGAATCAGAATCGCCGGACCTGGTTTTGCTCGACATCTGGATGCCGGGAATGGATGGGATTGAAACCCTGAAGGAAATCAAAAAAATTAATTCTCAAATTCAGGTCATCATTATTACGGGTCACGGGACGATCGAAACGGCCGTTAAAGCCACCAAACTGGGAGCCTTTGACCTTGTTGAAAAACCGCTTTCAATTGACAAGATCATCTTGAGTATAAACAATGCGCTCAATTTTAAACGTCTGGAAGAAGAAAATAAATATCTTCGGACCAAGACTCTGGAAAAGCATTCCATTGACGGAGAATCAGAAAGGACAAAGGCTTTAAGGAAAGATATCGAAGTCGCAGCACCAACAGACAGCTGGATCCTGATTAGCGGAGAAAACGGCACCGGAAAGGAACTGGTGGCACGCACCATTCACCAGCTCAGCCCGCGGGTCGAACAGCCACTGATTGACGTCAGTTGCGCGGCCATCCGGGATGAACTGTTGGAAAGTGAAATGTTCGGTCATGAAAAAGGTTCATTTCCCGGAGCGACTGCCAAAAAAATCGGCAAATTTGAACTGGCTGATAATGGCACCATATTCCTGGATGAAATCGGTGATATGAGTTTAAGTTCTCAGGCCAAAATTCTGCGTTTTTTACAGGAGCAGCAGATCCAGCGTGTCGGCGGAAGCCGTATGATCGGCATTGATGTGAGGGTGATTGCCACCACCAACAAAAACCTGGAAACGGAAATCAAAAAGGGGACCTTTCGAGAGGATCTGTATTATCGATTGAACGTAATTCCGATTGATGTCCCGCCCTTAAGAGAACGCATCGAGGATCTACCATTGTTGGTCGAGGCATTCCTGGCGGAATTTGCTGTTCAGAATCGCAGCAAGCGCAAAACGATGAGTCCTGCGGCCATCAGCATGTTGAGCAATTACGCCTGGCCGGGTAATGTCAGGGAATTGCGTAACCTGGTAGAACGACTGGCTATCATGGTCGACAAGGATATAATTGATGTGGCCGATATACCGGATTCATACCGCCCCGGTGGTTTAACCCATCCTTCGTATGCCGCTTCTGCACCCTTTATGAAATTAGATAATTTTAAAGATGCCAAAAAAGCGTTTGAAAAGGAATTTATTAAAATCAAATTGGTTCAAAATGAGAACAATGTTACAAAAACCGCCAAAGCCATCAAAGTGGGCAGGAGCTATTTGCACAAAAAAATAAAGAGCCTCAATTAGAAGCAGTCTTAAAAATGCATCTAAGGATTGGAAGTTTTGAGCATACGCATTATTGCCGGGGAGCTGAAGGGCCGTAAACTGGTGACTGTGGCCGGAAAGGAAACACGACCGACGTCTGACCGGGTACGGGAGTCCGTTTTCAACATCCTCGGTAATTGTGTTCAGGGCGCACGCGTTCTGGACCTGTATGCCGGTACGGGTGCGATGGGGATTGAAGCACTGAGCCGGGGAGCGAAATGGGCTTTATTTGCAGAAGGTCAAAGAGCAGCCCTGGCCGCATTGGCAAAAAATATTAAAATATGTTCACTTGAGAACAGAACCAACATCCTTAAATGCAACATTCTGGACAACTTAAAAATTATTCAATCTCACAGTCCCGCCTTTGATCTGGTTTTTATAGACCCACCTTACAACGAGGATATGATCCAGCCGACCTTATCGCACCTGGCCCGAAGCCAATGCCTGGTCAAGGGCGCGCGGCTGGCCATCGAACACTCGCCCCGTGAGCCGATTCCCGAAAACCAGCCTGAATTTGCAATGGCCGACCAGCGACGGTATGGAAAAACGCTTGTTTCTTTTTTAATTTATATGCTATGAATTCCATTTATCAATCGGTCCGATAATCATTATTTATCGGCCGTTTGCACCATCGCCTGTCACCTAACCCCAAAGGAAAAGGATTGAGTAAAGATGCCCAAAATTGCCATCTACCCGGGATCATTTGATCCGGTAACCAACGGCCACCTTGATATTGTTGAAAGAGGGTTAAAAATATTTGACAAGATTATCGTTGCGATTTTGTATAATCCAAACAAGGAGTATCTTTTTGGTCTTGAAGAGCGATTGGAGATGCTCAAAGACTGTCTCAAGAAATTCAAAAATGTCGAGATCGATAGTTTTGACGGCCTTCTCGTAAATTATGCCGCTCACCGTAAAGCGCATGCCATTTTGCGGGGGCTGCGCGCCATGTCTGATTTTGAGTATGAATTCCAGATGGCCCTAATGAACCGACGGTTAAATCGCGAGGTGCAGACGGTTTTTCTTATGACCGGACTGCGCTGGATATTCACAAGCTCTTCGATTATCAAGGAAGCCATTCAATTTGGCGGCAGCATTGATGGGATGGTGCCGGACCTGGTGCAAGAAAAGCTGGTGCGAAAATTCAATCTTCATACCGGATGCGAGCAAACCGGCAAAAATTAATTCAAGCCGCGATTGCGTTCAGGCACAATCGGATGAACCGATGGATCTTTGGCAGCTCCATATTTTTTGCAAAGTCATTGAACTTAAAAGCTTTTCCAAAGCCGGCAATGCTGTGCACCTGTCTCAACCCACCGTCAGCAGCCACATAAAAGATCTGGAAAATCATTTTAGCTGCCGCTTGATTGACCGTCTGACCAAAGAAGTCGTCCCTACCAAAGCCGGCGAATTGTTGTACGGATATGCGAAAAAATTCCAGGCGCTCCGCGATGCCACCGAGTCGGCGCTGGCGGAGTACAATGGGAGAATTCGAGGGCGTCTGGCCATTGGCGGCAGCACCATACCCGGGACTTATTTAATGCCGCAATTAATCGCCGACTTTAAACGCCCCTATCCGGATGTCATCATTTCTCTGGTTATCGGAGATACGGCTGATATTATCAAGCGCATCTTAGATCGAAGTCTGGAAATGGGAATTGTGGGCGCCCGAGCCTCATCCCAAAATATTGATCAAAGGGTCATTCTTTCAGATGAGATGGGTCTGATTGTACCGAGCCGACATCGCTGGGTTACCAAAAACCGGGTGTCGTTGAAACAACTTGTAAAGGAGCCCTTTATCTTAAGGGAACGCGGCTCCGGAACCCTGACGTCATTGCATCAAAGCCTTCGCCAACAGGGCTACGCAGTCGAAGATTTAAAGGTTATCGCTGAACTGGGGAGCACCCAGGCCATCTGTCAGGGGATCAAAAAAGGAGTTGGCGTGTCCATTCTGTCGACACTGGCGGTGGCCGAAGATATTCAGGAAGGCAAATTAAGCGCGCTCAAAGTTGATGGCCTGGACCTTAAACGGAATTTTTATCTGACCTGGCACAAGCGCCGCAGTCCCTCGCCCTTGCACAAGGCATTTGTCGACTTTCTCGATAAAAAGCTTCCAGGCCATTAGCGCCACATTCTATATTTACACTCAGTCACTTTTGCGCGCTTTGGCCAACCACTCGATTACAATCACCGCCACAAACCCGATGATTGCCAGACCAATGGCGGCCAGAACCTCAGCGTTCACGGATCCGGGCATAATATTGGAACCGTAGGTGACATGGGTTTTTCCTCGAATTATTTCGGTTGCCAGGATTTGTTTCCATGGCCATATTTTTGGCATGGCGCCGATCATTAAGCCGGTGAGGAATGCCATCGTCAGCGCGCGGAA
>JASFJF010000060.1:0-13281 GCA_050122255.1 Desulfobacterales bacterium | reverse complement strand
TGCAAAACCTGATCAATGCATTGCAGTGGGGTAGCTTTTATGCGCTGATTGCCCTGGGTTATTCGATGGTTTACAGTATCCTGATGCTGTTCAACTTTGCCCACGGCGATATTTTTATGGTGGGCGCCTACATTGGGTTCGGGGTGGCTTCGGCCCTGATTGCCCTCACCGCCATGGGTGCCTTTGCGCTGCCCAATTGGTTGATCCTGGTATTGACCATTCTTTTCTCCATGTTCTTAACCTCATTTGTGGGTATGATCGTTGAACGGGTCGGCTACCGACCGCTGCGGGATGCCCCGCGGGCGTCGGCGGCCATAACGGGATTGATGATCGGCATCATCCTGGAGACCGGCAACCTGATCCTGCTCGGTGCCCAGCGCGTTAGTTTTCCATCCCTGATTAACACCGTCACCTATGATATGGGCGGTGTTTTCGTGACCAATAAAAAGATTATGATCGTGGTGGTTTCGCTGCTGCTGGCCACCGCCCTGCACCAATTTATCCGCCACACTCGCTACGGAATGGCCATGCGCGCCATGGCCTTTGATTACGTGGTGGTGCCGTTGATGGGCGTGCCCATAAACAAGATTGCGGCCATGACATTCGCCCTGGGATCGGCCCTGGCCGCTGCCGCCGGCATTCTTTTCGGGGTGGCCTATCCGGTGCTGGATCCGTACATGGGGATCCTGATCGGCTGGAAAGCTTTTGTTGCCGCCATTTTAGGAGGCCGGGGGTCCATCATCGGAGCCACTCTGGCCGGATTCTTGCTCGGCTTTATTGAAATTTTTGTGGCCATGATTTTCCCATCGACCCTGCGCGATCTGATTGCCTATTCGATTGTGTTGCTGATTCTGGTTTTCAGACCTCATGGGTTCTTCGGGGAAGCCTACAGCGCACGCCTGAGGCTGTAAAAAATCGGTCGGGGCTGCTGCCAGCGTTTCAAAAGTTAAGATGTGCGAGAAACAAGGATTGGATATGGAAGCAACCAGCGAAAAATCATCATCTGCCTCGATACTGTCAAAGTTAAATTTACGGGCCTGGGTGAGCCGGGTTCCGCTCATCGGCTGGCTAATCGGAGCGCTGATTGCAGTGGGTCTTGAAATGACCATCGGCACCCCATTGGCCCGCGGTTTGGGATTGCCGAAAGCGCCGGTTCTGTTCGGCTTCGTCATTATGCTCAAAAAGCCGTTTTTGATTCCAGGCGCGGCGGTGTATCTTCTGCTGATTTATCTTGTTCCCATCGGCCTGATCGCGCGCTTCGGCGCGGCCGCATTAAATCGGCTGGCTGCTATTCTGGCCGACTTTTCGACAGTTTTTTCCATTTTGGTCCACCTGGCATTGCTTTATCTGGCACTGCACCTGTGGTCCGGAATGAGCGACTATCGGGTTTTAGTGGTCAAACTGACGCTAATTGCTGTCATGGTCACCCTAAGCCTGAATGTCATAAACGGCTATATGGGCGAGTTTTCCTGTTCTCATCCCGGGTTTATGGCACTGGGCGCTTATGCAACCTCAGTTTTTACGGTCTCTCTCTTTGTTAACGATAAACTTTTTGGCGCGGCCGTGCTGCCGCCGGCCATCGGGCCTTTCTTTTTCCCAATTGCGCTCTTTCTGGGCGGCTTGACAGCGTCTGTTGGCGCAATGATGGTGGCGATACCATCCTTTCGCACGCGGGGCGATTATCTGGCCATTATTTCACTGGCATTTTTGTTTATCGTTAAGAGCTTAATTGAAAACCTGGAGGTTGTCGGGGGGCCGCGTGGATTGGGCAGCCAGCCGGATTGGGCCAATTTGCCGACCGTTTTTTTAATTACGGTGATCTGCATCTGGGTGATCAATAACTTTGTGCGCTCCACATTCGGCAAAGCGCTCAACGCGGTGCGCGACAACGAGATGGCTGCAGATGCCATGACGGTAAACACCCGCCGCACCAAATTTGTGGCATTTTTGTTTGCCGCTTTCTGGGCGGGCGTTGCCGGCGGTTTGTTTGCCCATGTGCTTCGCTATGTCAATCCCAGTACCTTTGGCATTCAAAAGCTGGCCGAAGTGCTGGCCATGGTTTATTTTGGCGGCTTGAACTCCGTATACGGTGCCATCGTGGGCGCCACCAGTATCAGTTTGCTCGGTGAGGCCCTGCGACCGCTGGAAATTTTCAAATGGATCATTATCCCGTTGCTGCTGATCCTGGTGATGATTTTCAGGCCGACCGGTCTGATAGCCTTTAAGGAGTTTGACGTCCGTCAGCTGGTTCAGCCCAAAAAATAAAACATCTGAATTGAGCCCCCAGGCTCAATTCAGCGTTCATTTTTAATGGTTATTCGATATGAGGCATTGACAATTGATAGACCGGATTTTTGGTTTCATTGCTCACAAACGATTAACGATTGACGATTGTTATACAAAACTCAATTGATTCATTCATCAATTGGGACCATCAGAACCTATCGCAAAAATAGTAGGTCACGTCCAAGAGCAAGGCCTGAACCGACGAAAAGCGGAGCATACACGGGGGTTGGGATGTGAGTATTTTCGCAGGGGCTGGGGAAAGGGGTGCCCGGGCCCTGCCAACAACGCAGCTATTGGGCGTTAGATGCATTTTTGCGATAGGTTATATGAGGTATCTCATGTCCATGTTACGGGTTGAAAATATGACCCATTTCTTTGGTGGCCTGCGGGCGGTGCACAATTATGGTCTGGAGATCAAACCCGGCGAAGTTCACGGGCTCATTGGCCCCAACGGAGCAGGCAAAACAACGATTTTCAACCTGATCACCGGTATTTACGTCCCCACCGAAGGCGATGTCTTTTTAGAAGACCGCAAATTAAAAGGTCGCACACCGCACGAAATTGCAGCGCTGGGGATTGGGCGCACTTTTCAAAACATGCTGCTGTGGCGGCATATGACCGTTTTAGAGCATGTCAAAATGGCCCGCTATTCCAAGCTGGGCTACGGGCTCATCGGTGCATTTTTCGGAACCTCGCGCCGCAATCGCGAAGAAGCCGAAAGCGAAGAGAAAGCTTACAGCCTTTTAAAAATGTTTGGTGTTGATCAATTTGCCGACCAGTGGGTGCCGAATCTGCCCTATGGCGCCCAGCGGCGGGTCGAAATGGCCCGGGCCATGGCCACGGAGCCCAAAGTGCTGTTTTTAGACGAACCCACCGCCGGTATGAATCCCGAGGAACTGGTCCAGATGATGGATATCATCCGCCAGATCAAAGAAAAGTTTGAACTGGCCATATTTCTGATCGAACACCGCATGAAAGTGGTTATGGAGCTATGTGAACGGATCCAGACCCTGGTTTTCGGCGAAGTGATCGCAGAGGGCACACCCGACGAAATTCAAAATAATCCCAAGGTTATTGATGCCTATCTGGGCAAGGAGATCGTAGAGTAATGTTGTTATCTGTTGAAGCCTTACGTGTTTCCTATGGCAATATTAAGGCCTTACACGGGCTGAATTTTGAAATTGATGAAGGCGAGATCGTCTGTATTATTGGTGCCAATGGCGCCGGTAAAAGCACAACGCTCAAAGCCATTTCCCGCATGGTTCCGGCTGATGAAGGTTCGCGGATGACATTTCAAGGCAAGGATTTGACAGAATACGCTGCCGATAAAGTGGTCAGTCAACTGGGAATTTCACATGTCCCCGAGGGCCGACGTCTGTTTGATAATTTAACAGTCATGGAAAATCTGAAACTGGCCTGCTTTGCCCGTAAAGATAACGATCAGATTAGAGAAGATATCCAGCGGGTCTTTTCAATTTTTCCGCGTCTGGATGAACGGCAGCTCCAGAAAGCCGGGACACTCAGCGGTGGTGAACAGCAAATGCTGGCTGTCGGCCGGGCGTATATGAGCGGCCGCAAGGTCATGCTGCTGGATGAACCCTCCATGGGCCTCGCGCCGCTGTTGATGATGAGCATGTTTGATGCCCTCAAAGAAATTAATAAGGAGGGAACGACGATTTTGCTGGTCGAACAAAATGCGCGACTGGCGCTGCAATTTGCCCAGCGCGGCTACGTGCTCGAAAACGGCAATCTGGTTTTAGAAGGGGCTTCGGAAGAGCTGCTGGAGGATCCGGAGGTCAAAAAGGCCTATCTCGGCGGCTAATGGGTTTTCATTCAGGAATGGATCTTTTCCCGCTGGGCTGCGTTCTCCGCGAATTTGCATCGTCGACGTACTACGAGTACGCCTCCTCGCAAATCCTTGTGCGGCCTTGCCCAGCAAAAAAAATCTCTCATCCCTGAAAGAAAACCCACTATTCTTTACTACAATCTTGCGCTTTCTTTTCTTCGCGCCTTTTGAACTCATCAATATAATTAGATTAAGACGTGAAATCCCGCAATTTGCGGGAGGTCTCGGGCAAAAGCTGAGAATTTGGGTCGCAGTTTACCTTATGTTATTCTTTCACGCGGGCCTTTTGAGCACCTTAATATAGAAAATGAGATGCGAAATCCTGCATTTTGCTTGGAGTTTAGCAGCGATTAAATTACTTCTTGTCTCAACCTTCCTTTGCGTTGCTGTCTTTTTGCAGAAATTCTGTCGGGTCTTTCATAAGCTGCTGCGCCTGACTGTCGGATAGCAGAAACGGATAGCCGCTGCCGGATGAAATCGCCGGATAAGCTTCGGCATCTTTTTCAAGCTTGGCAAAGATGTCCAGCCTGTGTTCCTGGGCGCCATTTAATTTCACCGTGTAGATTGGCTCTGTAAATGAATCCTTGTTGCGGTCATCGATATAACCGCTGCATTTAAGACTGCCCAAAGAGGTCAGCAGACGATTGAGTTTCTGATCGTTGACTTTTTTCCCCTTGCGATCCTGCCATTCAAATTTTACGTCTGCCGGTTGGGGCGTTTCTGGTCCTTCGGGCTGCAACGCGGTCGGCTCGACCGGGACCTCGTTACGGAGCAGTTCTATAGATTTCAGGTCCTTGGTAATCTGAACGGCCTGAATGTCGCCGCTTTTAAAGGATAAAACAGCGCGGTCGCGCAGGCCGTCAGCGGTCTGCTCAAATTGACTGCGAAAATTGTCGCTGGCGTGATATACGCGGCTGTCATCGGCTAATTTGACAAAAGTGTGCCGAAATGAAGGCGCGGCCTTTCCAATATCCAGATCTCGCATAAGCGCATCTTCTTGCCAAGCTCTGGCCGTGATACGCTTGGTTGGATGCAAATCGTAGCGCTGGTAATTCTTTGATTCCGAAACCAAAGCGGCCAGGGAAAGGGTTTCGAAAACGGCAAGCATACTGTCGATCTTGCTGCGGTCGGCCAGATATCCCTTGGGTTCAAGGTACCATTGGTTGTCTCTTTTTTTTAATAGAATCGTATCCCCCGCTTTTGAAATTTCAATCTTTGAAATTTTGTTGCGATCCAGCCCACCCAGTTCTGGCAGCTGGTAATGCGTGCGGTCGGTGCTGCGCGTCGCCAGATAGACGGATAGGCCGATAATGATCACAAGAAGGATGATGTATTCTTTCTTTATCTTCATTTTATCGTTTCCCGTTTTCAGGTTAAATGAGTTTACACTTTGGATTCTACGGAAGTTTTCAGGTTTCAGTGTCCAGGTGTCAGAGCACTGAATGTTGGAAAGGAACTTGACATATCGTTAGTCTTCCGAAGCGGATCCGCGGTTTTGAAGCTAATTTTTAGTCCGCAGGTTCAAGATGCTGACACCCGACATCTGACACCATTGAAAATGAACCTGTAAACCCTGAACCTATGAGCCCTGAATCTTTGAACCCTGGTCCTCTGGACGCTGAAACATCATTTGAATATTCTTTTTGCGGGTATGCCGGCGGAACCAGACGGCGATGCCGAAAAGCACCACGAGTACCGGCAAACCAACAATATTGATTGTTTTTACAAAGGTTCGGGTTGATGCCGCGGCACCATCCAGCGGGTTGAAGCGTTGCTGTTTCCCTCGCATGATGGCGATGTCTTCGCGGCCGTTTAAGTAATCGATAACATTTAGAATGTAGGTTGCATTCGGTCCCCTACCGCCGGCATCCAGCAAATTGTCTTTGAGCATATCACTTGAGGCCATCAGGAAAATTTTCCCGGGTTTGCCTTTGGGCAGAAATTGACCGCTGGCCGTAATCTTGGAAAGATCGACACTGGATTGCTGATCGGACGGTTGACTTTGCGCTTGTTGCTGATCCTCCGGGCTGTCGGTCTCCCTGACCGTCGTTTCATCCACTGGCCTTGCCGGTATGGATTTGTCGCTAAAATAACTCGGAAATTCACCGGCCACAAAATACGCCAGCGCTTTGCTTTGCATTTCATCTTTTGATTGGGGTGGTTGGATAAACATCGGATTCAATGTAATTTGGCCGCTCATCTCCCATGATTTTTCCGAGGATGATATCAGTCGGATGGCTTTAAGATCATTGGCTTTCAGGCGCTCGGCATCAAGCTCCAGGGGAGATATTTTCAGCGTAATCATGCCTTTTATGTTTTTCATAAAATTCAGCTCTTTATTTATATGCCGGTTTTTTATAATTGGCGCATAATAAATCGATCGCTGCCCACCGCCCAGCTGGGCCGGTAATTCCTGTTGAAAGCAGTTTTCGTCCATGACATACGATTGTTTGATGCGAATTCCGTAGTGGTTTAGAAGTTTCTCCAACCCGGTATCTAAAGGAACGAAAACCGCCTGCTGGCCGCCGAGGCTTTTGCCCTGTTGATTGGCGGGTTGCACTTCCCGAAAACGGTCTAAAAACAGGATCAGGTTCTTTCCTTTCATTAAAAACTGATCGATTTGAAACAAAGCGTAGTCGGAAAAGGGCTCCGTTGGTCGGGCAATCACGATGGCGTCCAGACTATCCGGTATAGCCGCCTGGTCTACATCGACCGGTTTCAAGGTGTAATTTTGCGAGATGAGTTTTCGAAAGTTTAAAACCGTATCCGGATTTTGCCGGAGATTTTGGCCCGGCGGCGAGATTCCACCGATATCCAGTGTGCCGTGGCCCTCGATGAAACCCAAATCCTGGTTGATGTCGATCAGGGCTTCCAGGTTGCGGTTAATCTGCTCCTCCACTTGTGCAACTTCCATCAATTTATACTGGGTGCCGATGATCGGGATTTTGATAACCTGCAGCAAAGGAGTTACAATGGAGCGTTCACCGAATGACATCACCATTCCGATGGTGCCGTTACCGGGCGAAATGGCACCTTTGTCCAAAGCAGGCCATTTGATCGTCATGATTTTATATTTTTTGACATCCGCTGCCAGAGATTCATTTAGTGAGGGGTCCAAGAATTCAAATGCGAGTTTGTCGTAATTTTTTTGATTCATTCGCTCGACTATTTTTCCCAGCGTCTCCGGAAACTGCGCCAGTTGGTTCAGCCCGATATATGGCGCTATCTGATTGAGCGATGATGATTGAAACAGTTTAATGTGAATTTTATCCCGCAGGCCCAGCAAAGCGCTGATCTTGTTGTTGAGCTTCTGGATGGCAGTGGTGAGTTTGTATTCGAGTCCCTCTGTGGTGGTTATGGTCGCAATACGCTCGATTAGATCGCCGTGGATCACAACCAATCCCATGTAGGCGCGCTGAAATTTGACTTCGTCCTTTTCAATGGCCTGAATTTGGACAGGGTGAATTCCATAATTATTGGCGAGCCTTTGGTTTTCCTGTTTCTCTTCGGACAATTCACCTTCTTCAGCACTGACATCGTAGAAACGGAAGTTAAAATAGCGATTGGCATGGATGGCATATTCTTGTAGCAAATCATGTAAATAGCGCCCGGTGTTATTGTGCGGGGCGGGCAGGTTTTTGGTGAAAAACACCTTTATGGTTAATGGCTCGCTTAACGTTGACACAACTTTTTTGCTGGCATCGGAGATGGAATACATTTTATTGGCACTCAGGTCCAATCTGAAAAAAAGGGTAATGCCTGCGATGTTGACCAAAACCACAATGATCAAATAGATCAAAAATTTAATGTACTTCTCCGATCCTTTTTTCACCTGCATATTGAATCTCCTTACTGTTTTGCCCGCAGCGCCAGGTAGGCCAAGTATAAACCCATAAAGCATACGCTGGTAAAATAGAGAATGTCACGACTGTCGATGATGCCTTTGGCGATATTCTGAAAATGAAAATCCGCCCCCAGATAGGCAAAAACACCCAGCAATGAACGGGGAAGGAAATACAGCAATTTGTCGATCAGGGTCAGGGCAAAGCAAATTGCCAGCCCAATGATAAACGCGATGATCTGATTGCGCGTCAGCGCCGAAGAAAATAGCCCGATGGCCGAGAAAGCGGCGCCTAACAGGATAGCGCCGACATATCCGCCGATCACCGGTCCCCAGTCCAATTGCCCCATTAATGAAACGGTCAGTGGGTAGGCAAAAGTTGGAATCAACATCGCAATGACCATTGCCAGGCTTGCCAGAAATTTACCGAGGATAACATCACGAGCGGTTACCGGCATCGTTAGTAAAATCTCATCGGATCCCACGTTGAGCTCTTCGGATATCAACCGCATGGTTATAGCCGGAATGACAAAAGCAAAGACGACCGGCAGCAACGCATAAAAGCTGCGCAAACTTGCCTGATTAAACAGGAAAAAGGTCGCAAAAAAGAACCAGCCGGTTACCAGAAGAAATATTGAAATGACGATGTATGCAATCGGAGAGACAAAATAAGCATTGAACTCCTTGCGGAAAATATGGGCCGCCTGGCGCATCTTAATTCTCCTTGGTTAGTTCGCGAAAAATGTTTTCCAATGACTGGATCTCCTGGTGGAACTCTAAGAGAATCCAATCGGTTTCTTTGACCCTGCGATACACTTCCGGTCTCAGGTCTGCTGTCGATGAATAGCTGAGGCTGAGGCTCAGGAGGCTGTCGGTTTCAGAAACACGTTTGATATCATCCAGGCCCGGGATATCTGACAGCGCCTCCCGAACGGTTTTGAAATCTGCATTTTGAACACCTATTTTCAAGATGTTTTTGCCACGGGTGGACTGCTTTAAGTTTTCAGCACTGCCATCCGCTACGATTTTACCCTGACTAATGATGACGATACGGTCGCAGGTGGCTTCAGCCTCGCTCAGGATGTGCGTTGAAAGGATGATGGTTTTCTGCCGACCGATTTCTTTGATGATTTTACGAATCTCAGCAATCTGATTGGGGTCCAATCCGGACGTGGGTTCATCCAGAATCAACACTTCCGGATCATTCATCATGGCATGCGCCAATCCAACACGCTGCTTGTATCCTTTGGAAAGCTCGCCGATCGGCTGGTGCATGACTTCATTGATGCCGCACAGATCCGCTAGATGACGAATGCGTGCCAGCTTTTGATTGCCATTAATCCGGCGAATAGCGGCCACGTAATTCAGATAATCCCATACCAGCATATCATGGTACAGCGGAGCGGATTCCGGCAGATAGCCCAATAATTTCTTAATTTCCAGTAAATGCTGATCGATGCTCAATCCTTTGACGCGGATATTTCCCGAACTGGGCTGCAGGTAACCGGTGAGCATTCGCAGAGTGGTGGTTTTGCCGGCCCCATTGGGCCCCAGAAGCCCCAGGATTTCACCTTTTTCGATATTCAAATTGATCTGATCCACCGCGCAAAGCGCATGATAATATTTGGTAAGATTTTCGACCTGGATCATTGCACATCTCCCTTTCGAATCGCCATGCATTGGTTTCTAAAGCCATTGGCTATAAAAAAAAGCTGAGCTGATGTCAAGGCCCGCTATGCATTTCATTCAGCTGCATGAATGCCGCATTGTTAAAGGGGTGGCGAAACTGGCAGGTGAACTAAGGTGCGTTCCATTATACCCAAACATAAAACCTGGAAATTTTATTTGCTAAAACCTGGAAAAGATGAGAAATAGATTTATCTTAATCCTATTAATATTCCGGCTCTTGCTGGTTTTCTTTGATGAAATCTTAATACATGAAATTTAATTTTGCAAGTTGCTCAACTACCAAATCAGCGCATCACCCGAATCAAATTAAACAGTGCTAAAAATTTATCGTCGCCGGTTTTACTTTATCACAACACTGATTGCCAAATAATGGTTTGCAAATTAGTGTGCCGAAAGGAGTCAGTTCGATGAGCATACTTAAGAATGGTGTTGGAAAAATGTTAATGCTATCCCCGGTTCTTATCATTCTGGCCGTGATCTTTGAGCTTCATGGCATTGTTTACAATGCTGGAGGCAACAGTGCTGATGCCAAAGAAACGCCTTATTTTAATGCACCCGCTAGTTTCAATCGACTGGCAGTGTTAGTGAGTCCGGCGGTGGTCAACATCCGGACCGTAAAAACGATCAAGGGCGGCGGGCCGGTCTTTCGCCAATTTCAACGGGATCCTTGGGGTAAAGAAGGCCCATTTAAAGATTTTTTTGAGCGCTTTTTCGGCGACGAAATGCAGAAAGAATTCAAACAGCCCAGCCTTGGTTCAGGCTTTATTATTGACAAGGCCGGCTATGTTGTGACGAACAACCATGTCATCGAAGATGCGGACCAAATAAAAGTTAAACTCAAAGACGAACGTGAGTTTAATGCCGCAATTGTTGGACGGGACCCCAATACCGATATTGCTCTGTTGAAAATTGAATCTGACGAAAATTTTACTACAGTTAAGCTTGGTGATTCCGATGCCCTTGAAGTCGGTCAGTGGGTGGTGGCCATCGGCAGCCCCTTCGGGCTCGAGCAAACAGTAACAGCCGGAATTGTCAGCGCCAAAGGCCGGGTCATCGGTTCTGGCCCTTATGATGACTTTATCCAGACCGATGCCTCCATAAACCCGGGCAATAGCGGTGGGCCTTTGCTGAATATGATGGGTGAAGTGGTGGGTATCAATACCGCCATAGTGGCCAGCGGTCAGGGAATTGGTTTTGCCATTCCCATCAATCTGGCGCGGGATATCATCGTGGCGCTAAAAAACGAAGGCGAAGTAACTCGGGGGTGGCTCGGTGTCGCCATTCAAGATTTGAGCGCTGAACTGGCTGAATATTACAACATCGAGAGCAAGACAGGTGTATTTGTGGCTGATGTTTTTGACGGCGATCCGGCCGCTGAAGCGGGCATCAAGCCCAAAGATATTATTCTTGCCGTAAATGGTGAAAAGATAGCAACCAGCCGCCAGCTAACGAGCATCATTGCAAAAATTCCGGTAAATGAAAGCGCAAAAATAAAGATACTGCGTGACGGCAAAGAAAAAACCGTCAAAGTCAAAATTGCCAAACGTCCTGAAGAAAGGCTGGCCGGTCAGGGGCGCTCGCCCGAGCAGACAGAAGAATTCGGAATTCGCGTTTCGGATTTGACACCCGAAATTGCCAAGCGGTTTAACATCGATGAAAGCGCCGGTGTCATCGTCACCCAGGTGGAAAGTGGCAGCAAAGGAGATGGCGCTGATGTGCGTGTTGGCGATATCATCAAGGAAATCAATCGGCGATCGGTCAAAAATACTTCCGAATATAAATCGCTTCTGCGCGACATCGAGCCTGGTGAAGCGGTTAATCTGTTTATTCAACGGCAGAACGCCGGATTTTTAGTGGCGAAGCTGATCAAATAGAATTCAAAAGCGCTTCTTTTGAATTTTAATCGCTGATCGTTTTACTTAAGTCCGGTATGGTTTCTGGCTTGCCCCGCTCCATGTAACGGCTATCGTTGCCGCGGGCGGTAACATTTTCATAGACACCATCATCGCGCTTAACCAGCTTGGTAAAACCCATATCACGCAGTTCGCTGTTGGTTTTGGGGCAGCTGATATTGATTTGCGAAATGATTTTTTCAACCGGACCCCCGCACTCTGGGCACTGCGTCAGCTGAGCATCCTCCAATGTTTGTTTGAAATCAAACACTTTCCCTAAATTACACGCCCCTTGAACATGTTCATACTCATATATTGGCATGTCTATCCCCGTTGTTTAACGATGGCCACTTTGGACAAAGTCATCGATATTGTGTATCTGCAGCCCTGCCGGATACCCGACAGGCATATCCGCTATTAAAATTATAGATGGAATTAAAATTCTGTCAAGCTAATCAGCCCTTCTACGGGCTTAAACGATGAATTATCAGACGGAGCTTAACCCCCTAAAGTTTTTTTAAAAGCAGCCGATAGCGGTAATGGGTTTGGGTGAGTTGTCGGACCGGGGTGCCGCCCCGCTGAATTTGGTCATGGGGGCATATTTTTAAATTGGTGTTATATCGCTTGCCCAGCAAGTTACCTAAAAACGTCCTCTCGCCGAACAAAGGTTGGAAAATAATTATGAGCAATGCACAGCCGGTTGAAGAAACTGATGTCAAGCTAAAAATTAAAGAGGCTGATACCTGCCATTCTATGGGGATGATAGAAGAGGCGTTAACTCTCTATGAAGAGGTGCTCGACTTATCTTCCGCTGAAGACCACGGTGACATCGGAAGTATAAAAAATAAAATTGAGAATTTACGTAAAGAACTACAACACCGTGAAATGGCAGAAAGTCAGGGGCTGTCAGCAGAAGATATATCCCTGTTTCGGAAAAACCTGTCGCTACACGATGATGTCCCAACGATATTGGATGGGGCCCGCGCCCTAAAAGAACTCGGACTGGTCGAAGAAGCTATCCTTGAGTATGAAAAGCTCCTGAAGTTTGATTTCGGAAAATCCGACTACTCAAAATTAGATTATTCGCCCGCCCAGATTGTATTGGATTATTTAACCTGTCTGCTCCAAACCCAACAGGCCCAGGAAGTCGTCAAGAAAGCGCATAAAGTTATTAATCAGCACAACTTAAATGACAAAGAAACCGCCCAGATTCAGTTCTGGCTGGGCTGTGAGATGGAAAAGCGCGAACAGAGCGACAAGGCCCTTGAGTTATTCGAAACCGCAGCCAAAATTGACCCCCAAAATCAAGAGATTTCAGGGAAAATCGAATCTTTGAAATCGAGCATGTCAACGAGTTCAAGATACGATTACCTTTTACACCATAATTTAGTCACGACCAATCAACTTCAGGACGCCCTGGCGATTTCTAAAAAGGCCGGCAAAAGCATTGAATTTGTTCTAACGGATCGCTTTAAAGTCAAAAAGGAGGAAGTCGGCAAATCCCTGTCGCTGTTTTATGGCCTGCCGTTTCGCAGTTTCGATCCGGAAGTTGTGGTTCCGGTCGAGCTGACCAACAATTTGAAGAAATCGTTCTTGCTGTATTATGTCTGGGTGCCGTTGAAATGGAGTAAAAAAGGCGTTGAAATTTTGGTCGACGACCCCAAGGATCTTCGTAAAACCGATCACATCAAAGCCCTGATGCCCAATCAGAAAATCAATTTCTCGGT
>JASFJF010000059.1:0-13333 GCA_050122255.1 Desulfobacterales bacterium | reverse complement strand
CTCCACCGTAAAGCAATCTACCTGACGAAAAACAGTCAAATTCCGTTGCCGCAACTCACCCGCCCCGTATTTGTGCAAATGGTTGATGATCAGTCCAATGGCGATGCTAAGGCCAATGATGGAGTCTACACGGCTCGTTTCAGCGATACCCGCCAGCAGGGAACCTATGTGTTTTATGTTCAGGCTGCCGGGACTACCGGCGCCGGCATTTCCTTCAAGCGCGAAAAGGTCATCGAAAAATATGTTGCCATTAAAGTTGATCCGTCTTCTATTGCGGTTGAGGCCGTCCGCCAGCCCGCCATTGAGAAGGACGTCAAGGCCTATGAAATCCGCATTACACCCAAAGATGCTCTGGGCAACTTTTTGGGCCCCGGCCATGCCGCTTCCATGCAATTGAAGGCGTCCGCAGGAAAGTGGACTGGATCCCTGCGAGACCACCTGGATGGAACCTACACGCAGGTTCTGGCGATTCCCAAAGCAGTGCAAACCCAGGCCATCAATCTCACGCTAAATGCTAAAAACGTGGCTATAACGTTTCGTCTGGCGGATAAACTTTTCGAATCAGAACCCCGGCACTCTTTTGAGGAATGGTATCTGGTCGTGGTCCTTGTTTTGCTGGTAGTGGTGCTGGTTGCAGTGTGGATCAAGGGTAGATAAGGCGGCGCTGCCGAACCAAGGGAAAAATTTGCCGGCCAACCCCAAGCGGTGCGTTGAAATCGAATCTAAGTCAGCCCGGTAAAATCAAAACTGAGTTTGCCCTGGAATTTTTCAACGCGTTTGAAGATTTCCTTGAGCATGGTTTGTTCGATACGTGACAATTTTTTGGGATTGATATAATTATTCGGCGCTACATTTTCTTCGACCATGGCTTCAACCTGGCGGGCCAACCGTTGTTGCATCATATAGCTATAGGCTGTCTCCAGTTCATTATGCTCCGCGGAGCTGATCTTTTTAAGAACCAGTAATTGATTCAAGCGCTCATGCGTATTGGTTTCATCTATTTTATGATTAAGCGCATAGATTCTGGCATAGTCGACAATTGGTTGCATGGCGGCCTTGATATCAAAAGCATCCCGGTGCTCACCTTCGGACTCCACCACAAAGTTACGGAAGAAACCGATCGGTGGCGTGAAATACATCGCATTTTCGGCCATGTGGCGAAAGAACCCCGGCCAGCCGCTTAGTTCTTTAAACAGGTACTGGCGCAGATCGGTGATCAGCTCTTCATCTCCGTATCCAGACCGAAAATCAAAAAAAATACTGGCCTGCAGCAGGGCTTCCGGCTCGGCCGTATGAATCCAGCGTCTGAAATAGCTTTTCCAGGAGGACAATGGCTGGCACCAGTTCGCATTCTTGGCCATGATCCCGCCCTTGCAAAGGGCATAGCCGGCCTCATCCAACCAGTTACAGATCCGTTCGCCGAACTTTAAAAAATATTGGGTCACTTTTTTTAGGGAATCGGAAGGCACATCTTCAAAAATTATGGCATTGTCCTGATCGGTCTTTAAGGTTTGCTCTTTGCGGCCCTCGCTGCCCAGGATCATAAAAACAAATTTTACCGGGGGCGGGCCAAACTCTTCCAGCGCGAAACCAATGATCTTTTCTAAAATTGTATCTGAAATGGTTGTCAATAGACCGGTCACATTATGGGCCTTGGTGCCGGTCGTGATCAGTGTTTCAATCAACCGCGGAACCTGCTGCCGAACCTGAACGATCTGGTTGATAAACCTGGCCTGGATAATCTCGCGGATGATAAACACAGGCGATTGCCCCTGGGCTCTGAGCAAATCGCGATTGGTGATAATACCAACGACTTTGTCATTGCTGTTGGTGACCGCCAGGTGTTTGATATTTTTTTGCATCATTTCCATTAAGGCCTCAAAAAGAAGCGCTTTTTCGGAAATCATGCTCAGCGGTGACGACATGATATCGGAAACCGGCTTAATGATATCATATCCGGTGGCGGTCACCTTTTTCCTTAGATCATTGTCGGTCACCACACCGACAAATTGTCCTTTGGGTTCACGCACGAAAATGGAGCTTGTGTTGTGTTCGCTCATCACCGCAGCGGCTGCCTGAATCGGCATATTCTGATCGCAAAAAACCAAATCCTTGTTGTAAATGCTTTCAACCGGCCGATTAAAAAAATCCGTGACCTGCTCGCGTGGCCTGCGATTATGGGCGATGATTTCGGCATAGGACCGATCAAGCATCCTTTTGCCAAAGGTGTCGGTGAAAAAGTCTGAAAAAGCACCGTGCTTCTGGCAGGCTTCCAAAAATAGCTCCTTGGGCAAGATGTAGAAATAGGAGTCCTCACTGACCCTGAGCGTGCGGATGGCGATACCATCGTTGACCAGCATGGAGATACCACCGTACATATCCCCTTCGCCCAATAAGCCGCGCAGACTTTTTTGATCTTTTTCTTCAAAATAGCGCTCAGCCGCCCCTTTTTGGACAATATACAAATATTCGATTTTGGAGCGCCCCTGGGCAAACAAAACGGTACCTTTGGGGTAGTTGATAATAGAGACCGCCGCAGCCATTTTTATCAAATCCGCCTGAGGAAGAAACGAAAACGGCGCAAGCTCGTGTAAGAAATGAAGCACCTGACCGGCCGCAACCACCGAAGCGTATGATTCATTCATCATCCGTTTGCGGAACTTCTCGGCAAAAAATTCGTAAAAATCGGTATGCTGGGTGGAAACATCCAGAAATACCTTCTCCGGCACCACATATAAGGTGGCATCCTCAACGACTTTGACCGAACGAACTGAAATACCGGCATTCATGAGGATCGAAATGCCACCGAAAATTTCGCCTTTTTTGACGATGCCGGTCATTTCCTTTTCGCCGTCGGATTCATAGAAAAGCTCCAAGATGCCGTCTTTTACAATATAGATGTACTCTAATTTTGTTCGTCCCTGCACGGACAAATCGTGCCCGCTGGCGTAGTTTTCAACGGCCATCGATTCAGCAATTCGCTTGCATTCAGCTTTCGGCAGCTTTGAAAACGGAGCCAGCTTCGACAAAAACGTAAATATCGAGTCTGACATAATGTCTCCTGGTAAATGCAGCCGGATGTTCGGCGCATCGTAAAGTGTGACATCGTCGCTCTTAAAATCAGCAGCGATCGATCCTACCGTAACATACCTGGCGCCATGTGCCAATTCGAATAACACTTACCGCCAGCAGCACACGCATAACCACATGTGCTATTTGACACTGCCATCCAATTAATTTATAGTGGCATGCTATTTAATAATTCATCCTTTAGCTGTTATGCGGGCAAATAGATGGTGACCAGTGACTCCTAAAGCCAGAAAAAATAAACGCTTGGTCGGTTTATTTCTGTTGGGTAGCGTTCTTTTCAATTACCCTCTTGTGTCATTGTTCAATCTCGAAACCAGTATCTTCGGTATACCCCTGCTCATATTTTACATCTTTATCGCCTGGGTTTTTTTGATTCTGCTGGCAGCTGCGGCGACCAAAACCCGCGCTCAACCCCCATCAAAACCCATTGATAAGACCGGGTTTTAACCGATGCTAGAAACCGGGGTCATACTGTTTGTTTCATTTGCCTATATGGGACTGCTTTTCGGCATTGCCCATTACGGAGACAAACGCGCCGATGCCGGGCGCAGCATCATCAGCAATCCGTATATTTACGCACTTTCCATGGCCGTCTATTGCACGGCCTGGACTTTTTACGGTAGCGTCGGTCTGGCAGTCGGCAGCGGATTGGGCTTTTTAACCATTTATATCGGACCGACCCTGATGGCGTTGCTGGGCTGGTCCGTCTGGCAAAAAATTATCCGTATCAGCAAGGTTCACCGTATTACCTCCATCGCCGATTTTATTGCCTCCCGCTACGGCAAAAGTACAACCCTGGGCGGGCTTGCCACCAACATTGCGGTCATTGGTGTCATTCCTTATATCGCATTGCAGCTTAAAGCGATTTCAACCGGCTTTTTACTGATCACGCAATATCCGAACGTATCGGTTTCATTTAGTTTTTCATATGTTCCGCTCATGTACGACCCGGCATTTTATATCGCATTGCTGCTGGCCGTATTTGCCATCCTGTTCGGCACCCGTCACCTGGACGCAACCGAGCGACACGAAGGACTGGTGGCCGCTATTGCCTTTGAATCGATTGTCAAGCTGGCCGCATTTTTAACCGTCTGGATATTTGTCACCTATTTTATTCATAGCGGAATGAGCAGCCTGTTTCAAAAAGCCGCTGTATTTGCCGGCACCCAAAATGCTGCTGGCGGGGAACCCGGCAGCGGTGTTGCGCTCTTTTTCGATAAATACCTGACACTAAAAGGCCAGGGATTCAGTTATACGGACTGGAGCATTTATCTGTTGATTTCCATGCTGGCAATTTTATTTTTACCCCGCCAATTCCAGATCGCTGTTGTCGAAAATGTCAATGAAGAGCACCTGAATAAAGCGATCTGGCTGTTCCCGCTTTATTTGCTGGCCATCAACATATTTGTTTTGCCGGTGGCGTTCAGCGGTGTGTTGCGGTTTCCAGACGGCAGCGTCGATGCCGACTTTTTCGCCCTTGCGCTCCCGATGGCCGAACGCCAGCCGCTGATCGCCTTGTTTGTGTATCTGGGTGGCATGTCGGCTGCAACCGGCATGGTCATCGTCGAAACCATTGCGCTGAGCACCATGATCTGCAACGACCTGGTGATGCCGGTCCTGCTGCGGCTCCCCATCGAAGAGATGGGCCTGCGTCAGGATTACAGCGGGCTGCTGCTGACGATTCGCAGATGCAGTATCGTTTTGGTTCTGCTGTTGGGTTATGCCTACTTTCGCACCATCGGCGCGTTCTATTCCCTGGTCTCCATGGGCCTGGTATCCTTTGTAGCGGTTGCCCAGTTCGCACCGGCCCTGTTGGGCGGCATCTTCTGGAAGGGCGGCACCCGCAGCGGGGCCATCTGCGGCCTGCTGGCCGGATTCGCGGTCTGGATTTACACGCTTTTCCTGCCATCCCTGGTACCAGCCGGCATCATCTCCCCGGATTTCGTCGACCGGGGGTTTATGGGTATCGAACTGTTCAAGCCCTTTGAATTACTCGGGCTTCAAGGCTTCAACCAAATTTCCCACGCGGTATTCTGGAGTTTACTCGTCAATGTCAGCGCCTACATAGGGGTGTCGATATTCAGCCGCCCACGCACCATCGAGCACACTCAGGCCGCACTTTTTGTTGATGTTTTCAGATATTCCGGTGAAGCCAGTCAATCCCATTTCTGGCGCGGGACCGCCCATTTGCCGGACCTTAAATCCCTGTTAATACGCTTTTTGGGCCGAAAGCGCACCGATGAAGCGCTGGCCGACTACGCCGAAAAGCGCAAACTCAGCTGGAATTATCTGGTGACCGCCGATGCAAACCTGGTCAGTTATGCTGAAAGATTGCTGGCCGGCGCTATTGGTTCGGCATCCGCCCGCGTCATGGTCGCTTCGGTTGTCAAAGAAGAATCCCTGGGGATCGAAGAAGTTTTGAATATCCTCGATGAAACCCGGCAGGTGATTGCCTACAGCCGGGAACTTGAGAAGGCAACCGCCGAGCTTCAGGAGGCCAATCGCCGCCTCAAAGATCTGGACCGTCTCAAAGACGAATTTATCTCGACTGTAACCCATGAGTTGCGTACCCCGCTGACTTCGGTTCGCTCACTGGCTGAAATTTTGCATACCAATCCGGATATTGGTGCCGATCAGCACAAGAGCTTTACCAGTATCATCATAAAAGAAAGCGAGCGCTTGACCCGTCTGATCAACCAGGTGCTGGATTATGAAAAAATCGAATCCGCCCAGATGGATTGGACCATCATTGCTACCGATATCAAAGAAGTCATACAGGATGCGGTAGCCAGCACCCGTCAACTGGTTGAAGATAAAAACATCACCATCGACTATGTATTCAGCGAAAGCCCTCCTCTCGTTTCCGGTGATCACGACCGCCTGGTGCAGGTCATGGTGAACCTGATTTCAAATGCCGTCAAATTTTGCGACTCCGATCGCGGCAAAATAACCATTCGATTAACCGCCAGTGATCAGCAGGTGCAGGTCGATGTGCAGGACAATGGCATTGGCATCCGAAGCCGGGACCAGGATAAAATATTTGAAAAATTTCAACAGATAAAAGACCCCTCAAAGGGCCGGCCATACGGAACAGGCATCGGCCTGACCATCAGCAAGCGTATTATTGAGTTCCATCATGGAAAAATATGGGTCAATAGTAAACCCGGTGCGGGATCCACTTTTTCATTTACACTGCCCACCTCCCGCGAAACCGCCCTCACCTCCTGAAGCTGACCGGTTGAGCCCGTTACCCGTTCGCCCGTTTGCCGGTTAAAAAAGAATAGACATCTTTCCAACCCAACAGGCTCAACCGGCTCAACGGGCTAAACCGGACAACCTATTTACGTGATCACCGATGTTTGAGATTGCTTATAAAACTAGTTTGGGCAAAACAGTCCCAAACAACAGTTAGAACTTTTGTCTGGCATAGAACGTTTTCTGGGACGCCACCAGCGCTTGTTTGAGGGTAAAAATTTTCTGCCGGGACAGCAACGGTAAAAATTTAAGAAACATTTCACCGGTCGCCACGGCATCGCCCATGGCGGTATGCCGCGCCAGAATCCGAACCCCCATCCGCTTGGCTATCGCTTCCAGATTATGGTCCTCATGGGACGGATGGACAACGGCTGATAGTAATAAAGTATCGAGCACCGGATTTACAAAACGCACCCCGGTTTGCGCCTCCTTTAATTGCAAAAAGCGCATATCAAAGGCCGCATTATGTGCCACCAGAATGGTGTCTTTTGCAAAATCATGAAACATTGGCAGTATTTCGTCGATGGTGGGCATGCCCTGCAACATCTCGGGGTGAATGCCATGTATCCTCACCGAAGTCCAAGGCACCGAGCGCCGGGGGTCCACCAGCTGTTCGAAACGTTCCCTTTGCAGCAAGCGGCCATTGACGATACGAACCGCCCCAACCGAGATGATCTCATCGCCCTCGGTGGGGTTCAAACCGGTGGTCTCCAGATCGAACACGGTATAGGTCAGCTTTGATAGATTGCGGTTCTGAAGCTCCGGATGGCCCTCCACCTGCAAAAACATATCAAAATCGAAAAATTCAGGGCGACTTTCCGGTATGATCGTCAAGGATCGTGCTTTTTCGGGTCGCATCAGGTAAGGAACCGGCAGGAAAAAACGCACATAAAACGTGTTCTTTGTATGCTTGGAAGCATATATGCCGATTTCACCGTTGTGGTGATCAATGACTTCCCTGAGCGTAATCCCAAGGCCTCCTTTTTCAAATGACAGCGGCCGGGTTTCCCAGGTCTTTAATACATCTGCCTTTATCGGCACACCCGACCAGAGCAAATCCAGTCCGACAAAACGCCTCAATTCGGTCAAACGGCAGCTGATTTCACCCACACCGGCGGTGGCCTGAATCTGCTCAATGACGAACAGCAGTGCCAGCAAAAAGGAAGAATGATCGACGCTGACCGTATGCTCGGCAGACAGATCCTCTTCTGGAAGCCGCAGCTCCACTCGATGGCGGCAGCGGGCCCGCAGCATGTCAAACAGGTCGCGCACCGCAACCCGCGTCAGCGGCCACTGGTTGAACATGGGCTGCGACGACAAGGTTGGATCACGCTCTAAAATATCGCCGATGTTCAGCGACTCCTTATGAATAATTTGCTTGAGTGTTTCCAGGCGCCTAACATCCATATCCGGATAATCCAATATGGTTTCAATGGCCGAGCGGATACCGGCAAATGAAGCCCGAATGCCGCGCGTAAACGACTGTAATGTGAGATTTAAAAAATTTTGAGATTCGAGCTGCTGGGTAATATCGGCCAGGATCAAAATTACACCAGAATAATGTTTGCGGTAATCCAGGACCGGTACCGCCTCAACGCGAAGCAAGGTATTTTCAGCCCCCGGGGAGACAAAATGGGTGACTACATTCGTTTCGTTTTTTTTCAATTTTTCAGTGATCTGATCAATGGTGTGCCGCATCAGGTTTTCGTCAAAAACTTCGAAAACAGGGCGCCCCAGACCGATAAAGCGCTTGGATGTCTCATGGCTGTTATCGCCGACACCCGACACCAGTTCTTTCGCACGGTTATTATACAGCAGTATCTGGCCCTCAGGGTTGCAAACAATCACCCCTTGAGGCAACTCCGACATAATCGCCGCTAGGATATTTTTTTCTTCCTCCGATTGGGCCCGGGCAGTATTAACGCGGCCTTCGATATCATTTAACAGGGATTCGTAATGAGCCGCTCCTTCGTTTAGGCGATCACACAGTTGCTGAATCTCAGCGGCACCGGTCATCTCAAAGCGGTGAGAGGGATTGGTAGGATTTACCAAAGAAACTTGCTCGGTAATTTTTCGCAACGGCCGGATGTATTTGCGCAAAATGAAATCCAAAAACAAGGCACCGGTCAGCAGCAATAGCACGGCCAGGATTAGAAGCGGTCCGAAATGATCCTTTATGACGCGCAGTAAAAGAGTAAGCGTTTCGGGAGATAGCTGAGTTTTAAACCAGACACCGAAACCAATACATATGATCAGCCAAGCCGCAACGGATAACGCAATCGCCTGCCAGAATTTATGTCCCCGTCTTTTCATGCGTATTTTCTAAAAGCTCTTTGACCTTGGCAACCACTTCTGCATTCGAAAACGGTTTGATAATATAGGCGTCCGCGCCGAGTGCCATGCCCTTGGCAATTTCAACCTCGCGGCCCTTGGCTGTCAGAAAAATAATTTTTACATTTCTAAAGTCAGGATTCAAACGCACGATTTCACAGACTTCATACCCATCAATTCCGGGAAGCATGATATCCAGCAAGATGAGATCCGGCTTGTATTTCAAGATAATATCAAGCGCATCCTCGCCGTTCTCGGCAACAATGACATTATAGCCCTGTTGCTCCATCAAAAATTGGATCGGAACAACAATACTGGGCTCATCATCTACGATGAGTATCTCTTTGGGCATAGTGATACCGCTTTATTCTTTCTTGGCTTTGGCGTAGCCAATGCCGGTGAGCGCTTCCTCCATTTCATCCAGAATAGCAGGATCATCGATAGTCGCCGGCACATTATAAGGCGTATTGTCGGCAATTTTTTGAATGGTGCCGCGCAAAATTTTACCCGAGCGCGTCTTCGGTAGACGCTTGACCACCGTAGCAGTCTTAAAAGAAGCCACCGGTCCGATACGTTCGCGAACCATCTGGATGACTTCAGCAATAATCTCAGCCGAGTCACGTTCGACACCGGCATTGAGTACCATGAATCCAACAGGCACCTGTCCCTTGAGCTTGTCTTCGACACCTAAAACCGCGCACTCGGCCACATCCGGGTGATCCGCGAGAACTTCCTCCATGGCGCCGGTGGACAATCGGTGGCCGGCAACATTGATAATGTCATCGGTGCGGCTCATTACAAACACATAACCTTCATCATCAATATAACCGGCATCCGCGGTTTTGTAATATCCGGGAAATTCTTCCATGTAGGCCGCCAAAAAGCCTTCATCATTGTTCCACAGCGTGGGAAGCGTGCCCGGCGGCAACGGCAGTTTAGCCACCAGGGCGCCGATTTCGCCAGATGCAACCGGTCGGGTGTTCTCATCGACCACCTGCAGGTTCCAGCCCGGTGCCGCTTTGGTGGGCGAACCTTCTTTGACCGGAAAATGATGCAGCCCAAGGCAATTGCCGGCGATGGCCCAGCCGGTCTCTGTCTGCCACCAATGGTCGATGACCGGTATGTTGAGGCTGTTTTCAGCCCATTTCAGGGTATCCGGATCCGTGCGTTCACCGGCCAGGAAAAGTGCCTTAAAATTAGACAAATCGTAATTTTTCATCAGCTCTGCTTTGGGATCTTCGCGCTTAATGGCACGAAATGCCGTCGGTGCCGTAAACAGGACCTTGACGTTATGTTCAGAGATCACACGCCAGAAAACACCGGCATCCGGCGTACCCACCGGCTTGCCTTCGAATAGAATTGTAGTGCAGCCTTTCAATAAAGGCGCATAAACAATGTAGGAGTGGCCCACCACCCAGCCCACATCCGACGCCGCCCAGTAGACATCACCGGCTTCCACATTGTAGATGGCACCCATGGTCCATTTCAAAGCCACCATGTGCCCGCCGTTGTCGCGCACCACGCCTTTGGGCACGCCGGTCGTTCCGGAGGTGTACAGGATATACAGCGGATCAGTGGCCGCCACCGGCACACAGTCATGCGGCTGGGCCTTGGCCATCACATCATCCCAATCCAGATCGCGACCGTCGATCATCGCAGCGGTTTCCATGGGCCGCTGTTTGATAATACAATAATCCGGTTTGGCATCGGCCATTTCAATGGCCTCATCAAGCAACGGTTTGTAAGCGATAACCCGTTTGACTTCAATGCCGCAGGAAGCGGATACGATCACTTTGGGTTTGGCATCATTGATGCGTACCGCCAGCTCTTTGGCAGCAAATCCACCAAAAACCACTGAATGCACCGCACCGATACGGCCGCAGGCCAGCATGGCGATCACTGCCTCAGGAATCATCGGCATGTAGATTAAAACCCGATCACCCTTGGTCACGCCTTGGGCGGCCAGAGCACCGGCAAAAAGGGCCACCTCATCCCGCAGCTGGTTATAGGTGTATTTGTTGATGGTATCGGTAACCGGAGAGTCATAGATTATCGCATTTTGCTCGCCGCGGCCGTTTTCAATGTGATAGTCCAGCGCATTGTAGCACGTGTTCATCTCCCCACCGCTAAACCAGCGAAAAAAAGGTTTGTTGGTGTCATCCAAAACCTTGTCCCACTTTTTATACCAGTGGCAGTCTTCGGCAGCCGCCCCCCAGAAACCGTTCGGGTCTTCAATGGATTGGGTGTGGGCAATTTCGTAAGGGTTTGCCATAAGTATTCTCCTTTGCTCGAATGGTTAAGCGTCAGGTTTCAGGTGTCAGGTGTCGGAAGTAAGCCTGCAATCAGGTGTCGGTCAACTCTTGTGGGTCGAAGTTAGATTTGGTGCTTCATCTTCAGCTGTCTGTCTTTTAGAATCTGACACCTGACACCTGAAACCTGAAACGGGTTATTCCGTTTCAAATGGGATCCGGTATTTCCATAAAAGATTCCAATTATGAATCTTTCACCTTTTGCTTTAAAAATTCCAGATGTTTGCGAATGCCTTTATCGGTATTCGGCTCGTTGCTGAAAAGGCGTTTTATAAACCCCGGTGGATCATCGATCTCCGGATCCAGCTCAAGTCCTTTCTGGTAATCGCCAATCGCTTTTTCGTACTGCCCCAGGTGGCTGTATGCAGACCCCCGGTTGACGTAGGCATTGGCCAGCGTCGGATCGATTTCAATGGCCCTGTTGTAATCCGGAAGTGCTTCTTCAAAACGCTTTAGCGTATTGAGCGCATTAGCCCTTCCCAGAAAGCCATCGGCCTTCGTCGAATCGATGGCAATAGCGCGGTTAAAGTCTTCAAGCGCTTCTTCCGGCCGGCCTAAATTAAGGCTGGAAACACCGTCCAGGACCGCATCCTGATAATCTGAAACTCCCAGACCGCAGCCGGCCACCAGGAACAATGAAATTGTAAAAATCAAAACGTATCGGTGCATTATTTCAGAGAACGGATTTTTTTGCTGATGAATGAATACCATACCCCATACTGCACGTGGGTTTATTGATGTCGGGATTGGACGAGGAGGCGTGTGCCTCCCCGTCCTTTTTAAATCCAGTTAATCTTGGTGAGCGTCTACCCGTCAGATGCCGGATTGCCCTCGGGAAGACGCCTCTTCTACTGCTGGTGCTTCTTCGTAAATATCGTGCTTCAAGGCCTCAAAGTCGGTGGTGATATTGGTCGACATTTGCAGCTTGTAGGCCAGAAACCACATCATAGCGACACCCAGCAGCCAGAAAATAATCTGCCAGATCCAGATGGACGGCATGCCGTTGGGCCAGGTCGACGGTTCCAAGGGGCTGCCGAATATGGTGTTGCCGATGACGGCAAACGGACCGATGGCAAACAGGAACCAGATAATGGCGAAGGCCCAGCCCCATTTGATCAGCGGTTTCTTGTCTTCAGGCAGCCCGGCATGGGTTTTGACGAACTGGTGCCATTCGATGCGGAATTTATCATCCGCTTCTTTGGGCTGCGTAAACAGGCTGATGAGGATGGCAACCGGCAGGTTGAACAAAATACCCCAGCCCGCGCAGTAAATCGTCAGCGGGTTGTAGCCCCAGGGCAGGCCCAGATCAAACCGGAAGGTCAGAAACACTGCAATCATACCGCAGATCAGACCGGTAACAACACCCTGCCGGGTGAGGAATTTCCAGTAGCAGACCGAGATGAGGGCCGGGTACATCATAAACCCAAAGGAGGTCGCGAAGCCGCCCAGCATAACGATGGCCCCGGGCACCAGACTGGCAAAAATCAAGGCCGAGCCCACCACGATCAAAACGGTGATGCGACCCCAGTAAGTTTGCCCGGTTTCGGACATGTCTTTTTTAATAAAGCGCTTGACGATGTCGCGGGTCAACATACCAGAGGCAGTCGACATATAAGCCGCACCGGTAGACTGCATGGCAGCCAGCGCACAGATGGCCAGCAGGCCCACGGCAAACGGCGCCGTATCTTTCAATAGATGGATCAGGTAGGGCACCAGGTTGGCCTGTTTGCCACCCACCAGGTTGGCCAGCGGCAAGATGGTTTCAGCCGCGCCCTCGGGCTTGTACAATGACAGCACCCAGCCGCCCATGCTCTGCATGGTGGTGAAGATAAACAGGGCAAAGCCAATCCCAAGAGTGGAGGCCCACACCTGCTGCAGCGGAAACGGTCTGGGGTTTTTGTTGGCAAAAGCCCACATCGAAAAAGCCGGAGAAGCGTGAATCCCCATCAGGGCAAACATGTAGGTTAAAATCATAAAACCGGTCCAGGTGCCGCCCACGGCCGTGGCCTGGGAAGGCACGAACTGGATCACGCCCGGCACTGCTACAAGGTTGGAATACCCATCGGGCGTCAGGTTGATGATGGATTTTTTGTTGGCCAGAAAAACTTTGACGGCCTCCGGGTCCGCCCACTGGGGCACCGCCGTTCCACCGCTGTTAATCCAGGCAACGATATCGCCGTATTTGGAGGTCAACTGGTCCCAGCCGCCGGCATAATTGACGGCAATGATGCCGATACCGATAATCCCGCCCCAGAGCAAAATACACTGGGCTGTATCCACGTAGGCCACCGAGCGCAGACCGCCCAGGGCCACATACAGCAGCACGACAACGGCCAGCAGCCACATGC
>JASFJF010000058.1:0-13419 GCA_050122255.1 Desulfobacterales bacterium | reverse complement strand
TTAACGAGTTTCGTCATTTTGATTTCATCTTTGTTGATACGCCCGGGTTGAATCCGTTCAGCACGACCGAAATTGATGCCCTGAAAGGTCGCCTGGATAATATGGGTTCGGTGGAAATCCATCTGGCGCTAAGTGCCCTGACCAAAGACAGTGATTTGGGTAACGTTGTCAGGCGTCTGAACGTATTGGCACTTGAAGGTGTAATTTTTACTAAGCTGGATGAAAGCTGCTCGTTTGGCAGCCTGATTAATTTGCTTTGGGATCACCCATTGCCCCTGTCTTATGTAACGGACGGCCGTCAGGTACCTGACGCCATCCATACCGGTTCTGTCAAAAAAATTCTGAAAAGGCTACTGGCAGATTATAAATTGCGCACAAATGATTCAAACAAGGATGCATCCCTTGCAGACATGAAGGCCGATTCAAGCAAAGCCTCTTTTGTGGCCAATCGGAATTCAGATCTGTTTCACTGTTCCGATTGCAAGTGGACCCGCAAGATAAAACCCAAAAACTTGATCACGTTTTCAACGGCAGATGCAGCCCAAAGGCAACAATTTATCCCCTGCCGGGATTGTCAGCCGCATAAAAGCCAAACGTCACAAACCAATGTATCTGCGACGAGGGATTCGGTGCGAATCTTAAATTACTCCTAAAGAGCAGATGGCGAAAAGGAATGCGATCACTATGAAATCGAAAAATCCCTCGGATAATGTCATCCATCTTTCGGATCGAATAAAGCCCAAAAGTTTAAAACCGTTGAGCGCTGCGCGATTTCGGCGAACGTCGGCTCCGCGGGTGATTGCGGTGACCAGTGGCAAAGGCGGCGTGGGCAAGACCAATATTGTGGCCAATCTGGGCTATACTTTTTGCCGGCACGGTAAAAAAGTGCTGATTTTAGACGCCGATCTGGGACTGGGCAATCTGGATGTATTGCTGGGAGTTGCCCCGAAATACAATTTGTCGCATGTCCTTATGGGCGAAAAATCCATCGGCGAGATTATCGTTCAAGGCCCCGGTAACATGCTGATTTTGCCAGCCGCTTCAGGCATACAGGAATTGACCCAACTAACCAAGCAACAAAAAATACAAATTTTAAGCGAGCTGGATCAGGTGATTGATTCTGTAGATCTGTTGCTGATCGATACAGCCGCTGGCATTTCTTCAAATGTGATGGATTTCAACGTGATTGCCCAGGAAATCATCGTTGTGGTATCTCCCGAGCCGACGGCGATAACCGATGCCTATGCCCTAATGAAGGTGCTAGCCCTAAAATATGCCGAGAAAAGCTGCAAGGTCATCGTCAATTTAGCCCGCACTCCCCAACAGGGAAGTGAGGTTTTCCGGCAATTAAACCTGGTGACAGAGCGATTTTTAGATTTGCGCATCGAGCATGTCGGCAGCGTGCTGTTTGATGCCAACGTCACGCGGGGTATTAAACAACAGAGGCTTGTTAGTGAACTTTTTCCGGACACGCCTGCCAGCAAAAGCTTCCGGGGGCTGGCCCGCAAAATAATTGCGCAGCCCCCGAGACATATGCCCGATGGCGATTCCAATTTTTTTTGGCACCACCTAATGGAGAATAACTATTCATAACTGGAGACATATCATCCCATGGCCCTGGCACAGAGACGAACCCAAAAAGTTGTTCCCAAGGATCCGGCGTATCGGGATCAGTTGATAACCGAATATCTGCCCTATGTAAAACGCATCGTTCAAAGGCTGGCCGTTCATCTGCCTTCAACTGTTGATGTTGATGACCTGATGAATGTCGGCGTTATCGGCTTGATTCAGGCGGTGGATCGCTACGACCCCCGACGGGATAATAAGTTTATGACCTACGCGATCTTCCGCATCAAGGGCGCAGTGCTCAGCGAACTGCGCGCACGGGATTTTCTTTCCAGATCGAATCGACGCAAAATACGCGAACTCGAATCGGCCTGCTCACAGCTGGAACAAAAATTGGGTCGCGAAGTCGAGGATATAGAAGTCGCGCAGGAGCTGGGCATTGATCTGGAACAGGTATACCGCACCAAGCAAATGTCGAGCATTTCTTTTATCAGTCTTGAAGAACTGGGGGTCTCTTCCAGAGACGAAAAAGAAAAGCTGCTGAATTATCTCATCAACAACGAGGACGATGCCCTGACCATGACCAAGCTGAAAGAATTAAGGGAGGCCATGGCTGAGGCAATCAAGCAGCTGCCCGAAAAGGAACGTCTGGTTATTTCTCTTTACTATTTGGAAGAATTAACGATGAAGGAAACCGGCAAAGTTCTCGGCATAACGGAATCCCGGGTGTCTCAAATACATTCCCAGGCTATTTTACATTTACGGACGAAATTACGAAAACAAAATTTGCTGGACTACTAGTTTAGTGGATCGAAAATAAACAGCTGCCCGCCGAACGTTGCCAGAACGGGATGATTTGAAATCAAATTCGGAAGTGGAGGTCGAAAGGTGGAATAATATCTGCAGCAAAAGGATAGACTTATGGTTGACGATATCCATTTCGTGAAAGGACTGCCGCCCGTTTCGCCTTCAGAACAGGTCCAACGGGTCAATCGCAAAAAACGCGAGGATGAAAAACCACCTTTTGAAAAATATCTGAATGCGGATGACGAAGAAGACAAGAAGAAACGGCGCAAGAAAAAAAAGTCCGATACGGTAGATGTTGCGGGCGACGGCAGAAAAAGGCCCTCAGGGAAAGCCAAATCTTCAAATCCTCATGATACGGCTGAAACCACAGACGCCTCAGATCAAAAAATTATTGATGTCCATGTCTGATGACCTCGAACAGATTGAGGAGTGGTAATGACACTGCAAACGCTGCATTTCTGGGAAATCATCTTCGATATAACGCAAATCTGCCTGTGTGGTTTGATCATCTTATTTTTGATTCTAAACCGCATTAAATTCAAACGGTTGATCCTGCGGGCGCCATCCGATGAACAGTCCCACAAAACGAATGCAGAATTCGTCGTGGAGGCGGCTCGGCAACAGACCGAACTGGCCTTCCAACATATTATTGAAACCATTGAAAAAGAACGCCAAACACTGGATGCCTATTATCATCAACACGATCCGCAGATGGCTCCTGCAATATTAGAATCCATTCCGCCGGCTGAAGACAAACCAAATTCGGGCAGCAGAGCAACCGATCCGGATCCTGTCAGTATGATATACGGTGAGATTGAACGCCTTGCCGATCAGGGATTAAGTTTGACCGACATTTCAGAACGCTTGAATGTGCCGCAAGGCGAAGTCGATCTGGTTTTAAAGCTCAAGCATTTGAGCACCGGAGCCGTGAAAAAGAAAATCCTTCCTCCCGCATAATTTCTCTTCGTCTTGGCCCCATTTTTCTGACCATCAAGCCGCTTGCGTCGGCGATACGGTCAAACAGCATAATCAGGCCCGAGCGGCAAAAAATACCCCATGCGGCAGATTGCGCTACCAATAGCATCCGCGTTGACCATTTTGACCTTCAATCTGTTTTCAGGTGGATTCAAGCGCCGGACAACTTGGCATTTAAACATAAGATATAATAAACAATATTAACACGTGTGCCCCAGTTTGGATCCTTTTAGCATTTTATTGCCATGTCTTCGTAAACGATTTTGTTGGTATGTGTCTTGCAGTCAATAATATCGGCGACAATACAGTCGACTGGAAATTCTGTTGACTGATTTTAAAAGCGTGATCATCCCCGCCGAACTTTGACGGGTTATCAAATAGGGAGTTTGCCCATGAGTGGATCGATTTATATGTCAGCCACAGGTGCTCTAGCATACGAAAAGCGCCTGCAGCTGCTTTCCAACAACCTGGCCAATATCAACTCGGTCGGTTTTAAAAAAGACCGCAGCCGGTTCCGGGCATTTGAGCTCGCTGAAATGAGCAGCGCTGCCAGTCGCCCCGTCAGCTGGCAGCAGTCACAGGCGCCGGATTACTGGATGGAGTTTAGCACCTACACGGATTTCTCGGTCGGCAAAATCAAAAAAACGGACAATCCATTTGATATGGCCTTATCAGGAAAGGGTTTTTTCTGCGTACAGACACCCGACGGCGTTCAATATACCCGCCGCGGCGATTTCACAGTTAACGCCGATGAGGTGCTGGTCACCCAGGAAGGCTGGCCGGTGTTGGGTAAAGGCGGCGAAATTCAGATTAAAATGGCCGAACCCGCTGATGATAATCGGGAGTTTTCAGTTTCTGGGGATGGCTATATCACCGTTGACGGGTCACAGGTGGACCGCCTGCGAATTATCGACTCTACGCAACCCCATGCGCTTGAAAAAGTGGGGCACAACTATTATCGCGCCCTGAAGCCGAATTCCCTGCAAGAGCGCAATGAAGACTTGATGGTCAGTCAGGGATTTCTCGAAATGTCCAATGTCGATACGGTCCGCATGATGACCGCAATGATAGAGGTTTTACGCGGCTATGAATCGTATCAGAAAATGATGCGTTCCATCGATGACATGAACGGCCGGCTGATCCATGATGTCGGCAGAGCCGCCTAACCAGATGTTTCATTTGTTGGCTAATGGTTATGGGTTAAGGCGGTTTCAGAAAATAATTAAGAATAGGGTAGATGTCAGCGGTTGCGAATGGCCAATAACAAATAACAGATAACGAATAACGAAAATCGGAGGCAAAATGATACGCAGTTTATGGACCTCGGCGACCGGCATGCAAGCGCAGGAGCTGAATATCGATGTCATCGCAAATAACCTGGCCAACGTCAATACATCTGGATTTAAAAAAAGCCGGGCGGAGTTTCAGGATTTATTGTACGAGAGCATGCGTTCGGCAGGAGCGGCCTCCTCGGCGGATACGACCGTACCAACCGGCATTCAAATGGGGCATGGCACCCGACCCTCAGCTGTGCAGAAGATGTTCGATCAGGGGGATTTCCAGAATACCCAGAACGAGCTGGATTGGGCTATTGAAGGCGATGGGTTCTTTCAAATCGAAATGCCCAACGGCGACACGGGCTATAGCCGCGCAGGGGAATTCAAGCTAGACGCGGATGGCCGCATCGTAAATCCGGATGGGTTTCCATTGATCCCGGAAATAACCGTTCCCACTGATACGATTTCGGTCTCGGTGGGATTGGATGGCACGGTATCCATCATCCAGGCCGGAGACGGAACGCCGACCGAAATCGGCAACATTCAGCTGGCCCGCTTTGTCAATCCTGCCGGGTTGAGAAGCCTGGGGAAAAATCTGTTTACCCCGACCAATGCTTCTGGTGACGAAATTAACGGCACGCCTGGTGAAAACGGCTTCGGTACGCTGGCGCAAGGTTTTTTAGAAATGTCCAATGTCAGTGTGGTGGATGAAATGGTAAATATGATTACCGCTCAAAGGGCCTATGAAACCAACAGCAAGGTCATTACCACAGCCGATGAGATGCTGCAGATGGCCAACAGCCTCAAAAGGTAACGGGAATCAATAAACATGCGTAAATTAAAAATCAACTCAGGCAAGTGTCCCGGCAGGAAATTTACCTTTGTATGCGCGCTGCTATTGATCTGGGCGTTGGCAGCCAATATTTCCGCCGGTCAGCCGACCACCATCCGCTTCAAGCAAAGCGTCCAAATCGATGGAACCGAGGTCTTTCTCGGTCAGATGGCCAGCATAGAGGGTGGCGATGACAAGGTGGTACAGCTTCTGAAAAACATGGTGATCGGCAAAGCGCCGCTGCCGGGACAATCGCGCCGGTTTAACCGCAATCATCTGGAAAAATGCCTACAACAGCACCCGATCGATCAGGCGGCCGTTATCGTCGAAGCACCGCCACATGTTGACGTGACCCGGCGTCATATTGAAATTCAGAAACAGGAAATCGAAAATATTGTTTCAGAATTTATCGTTCAACAGCCCCCCCGGAAAAACCAGACCCTGCGGATCAAAGAATTGCGGGCACCGCGTCGTGTGATTTTGCCCCGAGGACGCATTGCTTACAAAGTGAGTGCACCGCGCAGCCGTCAGTTGATGGGCCGTTGCCCAATTGCAGTTGATTTCAGTGTCGACGGACATCTCCACAAGAAGGTGTGGGTCACCGCCACGATTGAGGTGCGGGGACCGGCGGTGGTCACGCGCAAACCTCTTGGCCGGCATAAACCGATTGCAGCCGAGGATATTGAGGTTCAAATCCTTGATTTGGCCAATTTACCGGCCAATGTGCTTTCTGACCCCGGTGCCGTGATCGGTAAACGCACGCGCAGAGCCATTGGAGCCCTAACCCCCTTACGGGCGGATAGCATCGAACTGCCGCCCTTGGTTAAACGCGGGGACCTGGTAGTCATTATGGCGGAGTCTGAGAATTTAAAAATTACCACGCTCGGGCAGGTAAAGAAAAAAGGGCGTCTGGGAGAGCGCATCCCGGTCGTCAATCTGGATTCAAAAAAAGTGCTGCATGCGGTGGTTGTCGACGCCAACACGGTTAAGATCGATTTTTGAAACCTGTCTTGTGATCAAAGAAGGAAAATACAAAATGTTAAAAGCGACCCAGTATATAATTGCAATTGCGCTTACTACCTTTTTGATGGCCGGTCTGGCTGGCTGTGCCGCCACGCGGCAGACACTGCCTCCTGTCGAACAAACGATGCCTGCCAAACCCAGAGAGCTGATGGAAGCCGTATCGTTGCCTAGACCGGAATTCAACGGCTCCCTTTATGAATCAAACGGTTCATTGTACGCAACACGCAGCATGTTTAACGATTTTTTTATTGATACCAAAGCACGCAAAGTCGGTGATATCGTCACGATAAAAATAGCAGAATCATCCAATGCCACCAATTCGGCTGACACCCAAACCGGCCGAGAGTCTGGCCTGGAAGCGGGTATTGATACCCTTTTTGGAATCGAAGACTGGTATGAAGATACGGTCTTAGAAAATATTCCCAGTAAGCTGCCCCGACCCAACCCTTTTGGCAACCCATCCGTTAGAGGTAGCATGTCCAGTGATTTTAATGGTTCGGGCAGTACCTCGCGCAGCGGGGATCTGAATGCTTTTATTACCTGTCGGGTAACCGAGTTGTTGCCCAACGGTAACCTGAAAATCATCGGGTCGCGCGAAATATTGGTCAATCATGAGACCAAGATGATCATTCTGTCCGGGATTATTCGGCCGCGTGACATTGATGACGACAACGTGATCTTATCAACCTTCATTTCCGATGCCAAAATTGCTTACAGTGGAAGCGGAATTGTCAATGATCGCCAGCGACCCGGATGGCTGGCCAATTTGCTGAATTCGGTCTGGCCTTTTTAAACCCTGTGGTGAGGAAAATATGCACATTCAAAAATGCATTCAAGCGACAACCATGCTAAAACGATTTGGAATGGCTTTCTGGATTCTGACGGCCGCCATTATGTTCGTTCCGGATGTGTGGGCGGTGCGCATAAAGGATATCGCCGATATAAGAGGTGTGCGTCAAAATCAGCTGGTCGGCTACGGACTGGTGGTCGGTCTGGAAGGCACGGGTGACAGTGATAGCGCCTTGTTTACCATTCAGTCCCTGTCCAGTTTGCTCGAAAAAATGGGCGTAACCGTCCAGCCGAGCGACATTGAGGATGTCGAAAATGTAGCGGCGGTTATGGTAACAGCCGATCTGCCGCCGTTTGCCAGCCTGGGCAGCCGTCTGGACGTGCTGGTCAGTTCCATCGGCGATGCCGAAAACCTACAGGGCGGCACACTGTTGTTTACACCGTTGCGCGCTGCAGATGGCAATGTATATGCGGTTGCTCAGGGACCGGTCAGCACAGGCGGTTTTGCGGTCAGCGGGAACTCCGGTGATGAGGTTCAGAAGAATTTCCCGACGGTGGGACGGGTTGTCGGCGGTGCGCTGGTCGAAAAAGAGCTGCATTCCAATTTCAACCAGAAAAGCGCACTAACGCTAGCGTTGAAAGACCCGGACTTTACGACCGCCAGCCGAGTGGCCCAGGCCATCAATCGGGCCTTTTCCAACCAACTGGCCCACACCGAAAATGCCGGCTCGATTCGAGTAACGGTACCCGAAAATTACCTGGGCAATACGGTTCAATTTGTCACCATGATCGAGAGTCTGGGGGTCACGCCAGATATGGTTTCCAAGGTGGTCGTCAATGAGCGCACCGGAACGGTCATCATGGGTGAAAATGTGCGCATTGCGACCATCGCCATCGCCCATGGCAATTTGAGCATCCAGATCAACGAATCCCTGGATGTTTCACAACCACTGCCCTTTTCACCGGGCGGGCAAACCGCGGTTACGCCCGAATCAGAGATCGTTGTTCAAGAAGGCAATAACCCCATTTTCCTGATGGAATCAGGCGTGAGTATCGGAGAGGTTGTCAAGGCGCTCAACGCTCTCGGCGTCTCTCCCCGGGACCTGATTGCCATTTTTCAGGCGCTCAGAGCCGCAGGCGCCCTGCAGGCTGAATTGGAGATTATATAATGACCGATCCGATATCATTTCCGAAATTGCCCCTGGAATTACCGGAGGCCGTAACCAATTCCCCGACACGGTTGCAACGTACTTTGAATTCAGAAAAGGGCGCCTCAGGCGGTGCCGTCGGCGACCCCGAGCTGGTTGAAACCTGTCGCCAGATGGAATCGCTGTTCATCAACCATTTGTTTAGAGAAATGCGCGCTTCCATTCAGCGCTCAGGATTTATCAGCGGCGGGCGGGCTGAGGAAATTTATACATCCTTGATGGATGCCGAAATGGCTGTCAAGCTTTCGAATCGGGGCGGGATCGGGTTGGCCGATATGCTGTTGCAGCAGTTACGGCATTCGACAGCGGATGGTACGGCGGACGATACGGATCTGCCCTAAGCATTTTATTTTTCAAGTTATTGGTAATTTAGCCGATAAACGGACATAGATGCTAATGGATCATGCGCCCCACTTAAAACAAGGGGCCCCATGAGCACAGGTACTGGGGAAAATTTTATGGAATACCTGTTAAATAAACTGATTGGATTGCTCGCGAATGCGACCGAGCTCTACCGGGCCTTGTTGGGCGTTGTTCAAAATGAAAAGGAAGCGGTTGTCGGACTGAATTTAAAGCAGCTGAATGAGGCCTGCAAAGCAAAGGACAATTTGTTGTTAAAGCTGCGTATTTTGGAAGAACAGCGCCAACAGGTGATGGAGCGGGTTGCCGCAAAATTGGAATGCTCGGCCCAGGGGCTGACATTAACTCAGCTCTCCCAGCAAGTCGATGAATTTTATGCCCGGCAGCTGCTGGATCGCAGCACCGATTTATTGGCCTTAATTCAAAGCCTGCAAGAGGTGACGCAACAAAACAAGTCCTTAATGTCGCATTCGATGCAATTGATTCAGGGTTCTTGCAATTTACTTAATAATCTCACGGCAGCAAATCCGGTATATTACCGCAGCGGCGATATAAATGGCGGCGAACAAACGGGTCGGTTGCTGAACGGTGATATCTAATTCAATGGACACCCAGAAAATTGCAGCAGCCGTTAAGTCGTTTCCCGGAATGCCCGGGCCGGCGGTCAAGTTGTTGGGGCTGATTGATGATCCGGCCATGCGCGTGTCGCAGATCGAGGAGATACTGCGCCATGACCCGGGTCTGACGGCCAATGTCCTTAGAATTGCTAATTCGGCTTATTTTGGCATTCCATCGAAAATCGGCTCGATTCGACAAGCCGTCATTTTGCTGGGTTTCAAACGCCTGATTCAGATGGTCATAGCGACGTGTGTAAGCGCTATAATGGACAAGCCAGTGCCGGGCTATGATCTGCCACCAGGTGAGTTGTGGCGACATTCGATTGCCGTTTCGGTTGCGGCCGAGGGTCTGGTGAAAGAGTTGAAGGTCGACGCCACCGAAGAGATATTTACCGCCGCCTTGCTGCATGATGTTGGCAAACTGGTCCTCGCCGAATTTGTTCAAGATGATTTTTCGAAAATTGAAAGCGCTGTTTCTGAGGGTATGAGTTTCGAGGCGGCCGAAACAACGACGCTGGGCACGAATCATGCTGATGTGGGTGCCCGCATTTTAACTCGCTGGTCGCTTCCACCGGAAATCGTCAATGCGGTTCGATGGCATCACGAACCCGGGTCGGCCGACCAAACCAATACCATGTTAGACATCGTGCATGTCGCCAATTTCATCAGTATCATGATCGGTATTGGCATTAGCCGGGATGGCCTGCAGCAGACACCAAGCGCAAACGTATGTGAGCGTCTCGGTCTTGAAACGGCTCATCTGGAAAAGGTGGCCAGTCTCACCATGCAATGGGTTTCTGAGCTATCTGAGGTTTTGGGTCAAAATTAAAAGCAATTGAACAGTGGCTATAAAATTATGATCATCAGAGGAAAACACGATGTCAGATCTTAATGGAATTTTGAGTTCAGCAGCACAGGCTCTTTTGACCCAGCAGCAAGCCATTAATGTTACGAGTCACAATATCGCCAACGTGAATACCCCCGGATATTCCCGTCAGAGACTGCGAATATCAGCCAATACGCCGGTTGATACGTCCGTTGGATTGATGGGCAATGGGGTCAGCGCCGATAGCATCGAACGAATATACGATCGGTTCTTAAGTGCTCAGATTGCCGATGAAAATCAAGGACTCGGCCGATGGGATGCGCAGAGCAGTGCAGTTGAAATGGTCGAAATGATTTTCAACGAAAGCGACGGTTACGGGCTAAGTCAGGCGATGAGCAAGTTTTGGGATGCCTGGCAATCGCTGACGAACAATCCTGCCGGAGCAACAGAGCGCCAGGTCCTGGTTTCTGCCAGCCAGGTGTTAGCCAAAACATTTAACCAGTATGATGCGGACCTCAGACAATCCCAGGAAGATCTTGACATTGCCGTCCAGGGAACAGTGGAAGACATCAACCGCTTGGTTGAAAAACTGGCCGATCTGAATCAGAAAATCCTTTCGGTTGAAGCTGGTTCCTCCAGCGCCAATGATTATCGCGATCAACGCGAACAGACGGTCACAGAGCTTTCAGAATTGGTTGATATCAGAACATTTGAAGATGACAACGGGTCGGTCCACGTGCTGCTGGCCAACGGAAGGCCGCTGGTAGGCGCAGGTCAGTATTGGCAGCTGTCCACTCAGATCAATCCCACAGGATTGCACGATATTGTCTGGACCGACAGCAGTGGCAGCTCGTTCGATATCACCGGCGATATCAATGGGGGTAAGCTCAAGGGTTACCTTGAGGTCCGTGATGTGATCATCAGCGACGATTTGAATCGCCTGGATACGCTAGCCCAGGCTCTGACAACCGATATTAATGCCTTGCATCAAAGTGGGTTTGCCCTGGACGGGTCTGCCGGAGAGGTCTTCTTTAATGGCCTGGGTGCGGGCGATATGGAATTAAACATCAATATTGCCGGCAATCCCGATCTGATTGCCGCTGCCGCCGATGTGCTGACGGTCCCAGGCGACAATCGCCAGGCGATCTCAATCGCCAAGTTACAATACCAGTTGACGATGAATGGCAATATGACCACCTACAATGACTATCTCGGTGCGCTGATTCGAGATGCCGGCAATGAAGTCTTAAAATCCGAAGCCTATTATCATCATCAAGCGGACATGTTGGCTCAGCTGGAAAATCGCCGGGAATCGGTTTCAGGGGTTTCGCTGGATGAGGAAATGATAAATTTGATAAAATATCAGAATGCCTATGCAGCTGCCGCCAAAATGATCAGCGCAGCCGATGAGATGATGCAAACGATAATACAGATACTCTAACGATGGCGAAATTCAAAGGTGGCAGCAGCCGTCGGTTTAGATAAAGCATTGAACATTTACTAAGGCACCGAAACTCGTTCAAAAAATGAGGGGAGGATCATGCGCGTAACCCTTAACACCATGACGGAATCATTAGTACGCTATCTTAATGCGCAGAACGAAGCGCTCTACGATCGACAAACGATCATTGCATCTCAAAAACGCGTCAACAAACCGTCAGATGATCCCATTGCTATGGGCAAAATACTGGATTATCGGCAAACCCAGAGCTCGATTGATCAATATCAGGCCAATATCCGGAACGGAATGACACGCCTGGATTTTACTGAAACGACTCTGTCGCTGGCCGATGATCTTTTGCAGGCTGTGCGGTCAATTGGCCAAACTGAGGCTGACGGTACAACCGAAAGTCGTCAATGGGCGGCTGGAGAGGTCAAAATGCTTTATGACCAGATTCAAGATTTGGCCAATTCGAAATTCAACAACAGTTATATTTTTTCGGGGTATCAGACCAAAACAGCGCCTTTTTCACGAGATGACAGCCTTGCAACAACATTTGACCGATACACGGTAGCCTACAATGGTGATGCCGGAGACGCTCGATATATCGTTGCCCATGACACCGAAGTGACCGTCAATGCAGATGGTCGGCCATTGTTTCACGATGCTGCTGATGGTGGTGTTAACATTTTTGATGTTTTAAGGGATTTAATTGTGGCGCTTGAAAATGATGATACGGATGCAATTTCCGCTCAAAGTGGTATGCTTGACCAAGCGCGAACTCAGATTAACAATATTCGAGCAGCCAATCCAACGATTTATTATCAACTACAGCTTACTGAAAAACACTGGCAGAATTACAAACCCAAAATCCAGGATTTGTTGTCCAGCGAAGAAGATGCTGATATCACAAAAGCTGTTGTAGAGCTTCAACGTATCGAGTTGGCTTATCAAACTATATTGGCGACCACGGCTCGAATCATTCAACCGGGACTTGTACAATTTCTCCAATAAACCATGAAAAGAGGATTCATCATATTCAGTTGTGTTATTCTGCTCTGGCTTATCGCTGCCCCGACTTTCGGTCTGAAAAGTGAGGATATCGTACGCTTGAAAAAGGTCGGTATCAGTGATGCCACGATTCAACTGATGGTGCGGGAAAAGGTCGTCGAAACTGCTGCGTTTAGTGTTCAGGAAATTATTGACCTGAAAAAGGCGGGGCTCAGCGAGAAAACCATCCAGATGGTTATTCAAAAAGGCTCTTTTCTCAAAGATACCGCTCCGATCATATACGGCAAAGACGTGCGGTCGATTCAGTTTACGACCGCCGATGATATCATTGCCCTCAAAAACGCCGGCGTCAGCAACGATGTCATCCAGGCTATCATCACGGTGGTAGGGGACAGCACGAATACCGAGCGAAGGGACGCTTACAGACTCCTGGAAAATATGGAGATCCGCGTCGATTTGCGAAACGGGGATTAACAACTTCATTTGTGGATTTTAGATTGCGGATTGCAGATTGAAATTGCGGATGCACCGCACCTTCAAAATCCGAAATTTTTGCCAATGCCGATTTTTTGCCACAAATGCATTCATTACTATGTCACCTGGGATCAAAACTTTCCCCACGGCTGCCGCGGAATGGGATTCAAGGGCCGAGGCTATCCGATGGTTGCCGTGCGCCAGATCATGAAC
>JASFJF010000057.1:0-13445 GCA_050122255.1 Desulfobacterales bacterium | reverse complement strand
TCTGGCAGCCTTTGGAGCCGGATTTACCTGGGGCAGTGTATTGTTGCGCTGGGCGCTCGATTCGTCGGCTGAGCCGGTTCGTCGATTATAAAAAGAAGCCATAGATTTTGTTCGAAAGCAAGGTGTCGATTTGCTTCAAAAGCGGAGCGTACACGATAGTAGGTGAGCATTTTTGAAGCGGCTCACAACGCAGCTATCGGATAAAACCTGTGGCTTTACAAATCGATCTTGTAGGTTTTGATCTTGCTAAGCAACGACGGATGGCTGATCTCCAGCAGACGGGCTGCCTGAGTGCGATTGCCGCCAGTCTCTTTGAGCGCCCGGGTAATCAGCTTTTCTTCCATCATCTTCTGAGCGGTTTTAAGTGAAAAACCATCCAAAAGCATATCAGGTGCATTTTTCCCGGGTCGCTGTCCAAGTTTCGAAGGAAAATGCTCTGGCAACAGCACATCGCCTTCAACCAGCACCAGCGCCCGTTCGATTGCATTTTCCAGTTCTCTGACATTGCCAGGCCAATCGTAATCCAGCAGGCGTGACATGGCAGCAGGCGCAATGCTGACGATTCTTTTATTGAGGCTGCGGTTAAAACGTTTTATAAAGTGATCGCACAGCAAGGGGATATCTTCAACCCTCTCCCGCAATGGCGGAATTTTTATCGACAAAACATTTAAACGATAATAAAGGTCTTCTCTAAAAACGCCTTTTTGGGCATCTTCCTCAAGATTTCTTGATGTCGCCGCTATGACGCGCACGTCAATTTGCGTCGACTTTGAATTACCAATCATCCTGACTTCGTTTTCCTGCAAAACTCTCAAAAGCTTCACCTGCAGTGCCAGCGGAAGCTCACCGATTTCATCCAGAAAGATCGTTCCGCCATGGGCTTCCTGGAAGAGCCCTTTTCTATTTTTATCCGCGCCGGTAAAAGCACCTTTTTTATAACCGAACAATTCGCTTTCCAGCAGCGTTTCGGGTATCCCGCCGCAGTTGACCGGCACCAGCGGCATACTTGAACGACCACCTTCGTTATGGATCGCCCGGGCAATTAATTCCTTGCCGGTCCCACTATCGCCCAGTATTAGCACGGTGGTCTTATATTGAGCAGCCTTGGCTGCCACCCGAAATACCTTTTGCATAGCTGCGCTTTTAGCAACCAGGTTACCGAAATCATATTTACTTTCGATTTTTTTGATATGCGCTTTAAGCTGTTGATTCTCCTGTCGGAGGCTTTCGCGTTCTTCGGCTTTTTTCAGGGTCAGATAAACTTCATCAGATTTAAAAGGTTTCGAAATATAGTCATAGGCACCCAATTTCATGGCTGCTATGGCGGTGTCGATGGTACCGTAGGCCGACATCATAATCACAGTTGTGGAGCTGATTGTATCGCGTGTGGCTTTTAGAAAATCCATTCCGCTCATATTGGGCATCTTTATATCACAGAGGATAAAATCATACGAGTTGTGGTCGGTCATTATAAGACCTTCATAACCGTTGGAAGCCGTCTCGATGGTATATCCCGCTTTGGTGAGCACTTTTGAAAGCATGTGCCGCATGTTTTCTTCGTCGTCGATGATAAGGAGTCGTCTCTCCGGCATTTTAGATGTCATTTATTTTATTTCCTTTTTGCGGGCAGAAGCCAGCTATCATACATCACATGTCATTTGCGCGTTACACATTTGGCGATGCCTTATGGTTTCAATGGCTGCTCATCTTTGCCGGTGGAAAGCGGCGAATAGGCTCCGGTTGAATATGGACTGCCGTCGATGCTGACATCGTCTTCAATTACCGGCAATAGAATCGTCAAACTCGTTCCATTCCCTGCCTCACTGTCAACGGTCATTTCACCACCAAAGCCTTGCACAATCATAAAACTAACCGAAAGACCCAGGCCGGTTCCTTTACCGGGTTCTTTGGTAGTGTAAAACGGGTCAAATATATTACCAATATCATCTTTGGATATCCCGGGGCCATTGTCACTGAAGGTAATTCTTAAAATTTGCCTGGGCGTCTCCGCTTGTTCGTGTTTTTCTGAAATCAGATCGCTTTTGATCACCAGCTTGCCGTTTACCGTGTTGTCGGTTAAAGAGACAGCGTCGGCTGCATTGATGATTAAGTTTAAAAAAACCTGTCGCAGCTGCGTTGCATCAGCCAATACCGTGTCATTATGGGCTGCCAGGATGCATTCGAGTTCCATATTGGACATCAATGGTTGTACGTTGAGAACCTGGGCAATATCGTCAATTAAATCATGGACCGCTACGACCTTTAAGCCGGTCTTTGACGGGCGCGAGATTTCTAAAAGCTGTCGGATAATGGTGTTGATCCGCTCGATTTCGTCTTCTGTTCGCTGGATATACTCCTCCTTTTCGCTGTCGGATGTGTCTTTTTGTTTGAGCAGTTCGAGATATCCCATGACAATGCCGATCGGGTTGCCGATTTCATGGGCGATTCCGGCCGACAACCGCCCCACTGAGGCCAATTTTTCGGCACGAATAATTTCTTCCTGGGCCTTTTTCAATTCCAGGTTGGCGACCTCAAGGGAATTGACAGTCGACCGTAACTTTTCTTTATCGGCGGATATGCGTCGCAGCATGCTATTTAAGGAAGCCGATAATTTGTGCAACTCGTTATCTTCTTTGCGCACCGAAAAGAGCATATCATCATCTTCATGATAGTCTTCGGCCCGGCGCGCTAATCTGGCCAACGGCAAAAAATAGACCTTGGAGAGCCGATAAATGCCGATAAAGGTCAGTATGACAGTATTTACAAACAGGTATACGAACAGCATTTTCTGAGATTGCCGCAGGGTTGCGTAGATTTCCTCGAGCGGCAAGACAATGCTGACGCCGGCAATAATCCGACCGTTTTGGCGCAATGGCGATGAAATAATCAGATCGCGGTGGTGCTTCCAGAATACGCCCCAGGTGGTTCCAGAAAAATAGGTAGCGCGCTTCTGGGTTTGCATAACGCTGCGGCAGTGCTTTAGCAATTCGTTTTGCAAGGCTGTTGATATGTTGCCATAAGCCACCCGCTCCTTATTCTGACCAATAACCATGGCACCGGAAACACCGGCTTCGGCCAACAAACCAAATACCTGCACCCGTGAATTCTTAAAGCCTGATATGGCGCCGGTATCCAGAGGATGCAGCAGATCGGCTGTAAGCCGGGATACCAGAAAGTGGCCCCTTGAAACCTCCTTGCGAATGATGTCACGCTTGGCGGTCATCATCGCAACAATATTGATCAACAGCATGGCCACAAAAAAGAGGATGGCAAGATTAAGTGCGATTTTTGTTTTCAGGCCGCGAATAAACACAGGTATCCTTGTCCATCTGTTCTTAAACCGATTATTTATGATCGGTGGATGTTCAAATCTGCCAAAGAAGGCATCAGATAGGCAGGCTTGAAATCTGGCGTAGGTCTCGGAATTTGTTGTAATTATTTATATAAAAAGTTTATCACAGTCTAATTTCGAATGCAAATAAAGGTAAAAATAATGAATAATATCAATGATCTATAACAGTCGCGGGCAGGATCGACATTAAATTAGGAGTGGATGAAGCGAGGGTTGCCTGTATCAAGTTGCAAACTAGCAGCGTAAGCAAAAAATCAGCATTTTTTAGATAGGATATAAAACGAATATCCCAAACATTTCGGGATTCAAAAGCGCTGATATGTTATAGATACCCAACGATTTTGTACTGCCAAGAAGCCGTTCTTATAGATCAGCTACATATCAGCAGCGGCTTGAATAGATAACAGTGTTGTAACTTGCCGTTTTAGGAGTTTTGACAAATTAGTAAATACGAAAAAATGTGACAATGAAAAGACAGAGCCCAAAAATTGATTCAGCCTATATAAGTTTATAAATTATCCCAATTTACAAATTTTTTTTCCACGGTGATATCGTGCAACAATTATGAGTGTTAAGCCTAAAATCAGCAGCAAAAAATATTCCGGAACAACGTTTTTAGTTAATGGCACGAAAATCATGAATGCGCCAAGAGTTATAATCAAACTAGTTGCAAGACTGAATAAACATAGAAAATTTTTCATTATTAAACCCTCGTCGAAACTCAAAAGCATTACTAAAATGAATTATTAAATGGATAAGTTAGGATATGCCTGAATCGAGGATTGTCAACATCGCAGGGATCAATTGTTTTTATTTACAAGCTAGATTATAGGCTGCTTCAAAATCCCTGTGAGGCATTTTTTGCAACCTTTTGTTAAAAGCGCCAAACGAAGTGGAACGTAAAATATTGATGAGATATAAGTTTTGTAGATAATTATTATTGTTTCCCGATCGGAATTCTTAGCTCAATTTGGCATTCTTTAATAAATTTTGAATCGATTATCTTCGTCCCTTTCACATATCCACTTAATAGTGCACAATCACATACAGAATTGATGAGACGAGGAATACCATCCGAAATGGTATGAATTTTACTACATGCATCAAAAGTGAACATATTCTTTTTTGCCCCAGCGACTTTTAGTCTATGGTCAATATATATTCTTGTTTCTAACTCATTTAAAGGATTTATGTGAAATGAGGTTGTGATACGCTGGCGAATAGCCTTGTTTCTTTCCTGCATCAGAATGACTTCAAATTCCGTATGTCCGATAAAAAAAATACTGATGAGCTTTCTATTGTCAAGTTCTATATTGGACAAAAGACGAATAGCTTCAAGAAGCCTGTGATTGATATTTTGAGCTTCATCTATGATGAGAAAGACTTTGATCCGCTCCGAATAGGCTCTAAGCAGAAATCTCTTGAACTGGATCAAAAAATCAGATGCTTTATGATATGTATTTTCCATACCAAACTCTTCTGAGAGATAATTAAAAAAATCAAACGGATCCAGATTAGGGATTGGAACAAAGGCAACCAAAGTTTTTTGTTTTATCAAATTCATCAAATGCCGAACAAGGGAAGTCTTTCCCGTACCAATATCACCCGTTAGAATCAAAAACCCATCATTTTTAAATACACCGTATTTTAAAACAGAAAGGGCTTCTCTATGATTTTCGCCCAACCAAAGAAACTTAGGATCTGGGTTAGTTTTAAAAGGCATTCTTTTTAAATCATAGTGAGCAAGATACATATTTTTAGGTGTCCATATTGCAATTTTACAAATATCGCAACCTGATATCACATGTTTTTGTGATGGGTCAATGTAGCTTAGATGTTGGAGCTGTATGGCGTTTTGGACCCGCCAAAAAACCTTCGGTATGCAAATATATATGCAGTTAGCCCCAGAAAATGGAATTTATGATATTAAAGGTTTTGTGAAAATTCGATCATCCATAATGCGTTGAAACTGTATGCATAAATTTTCGCTTTTTTTAAGATCAATTGATCCCATCTTCGAATTGATATAGATTCAATCTCAATTAATTTACAGATCGAGTCCTTGCTCATCCAAAATTATAAATCGCTTTTTAACTTGACATGGCTTATTCCTGACCTAGTCTTCATCATGTCCAATTTCTTGTTCCAATGTGAGGCCTCCTAGATAATTTTTTTCCCACTGCAATTATGTCTAGGTAGGCGCAATTGAATCTTTTTTATTAATAGTTTTGGCAAGATGATCAGTAAAAATTTGAATAAAAAATTGAATTGGTTAATTGTTCAATGAAATCTCTTCCGAAACAATTTTTGATACATTTGATTCTGCAGGCAAAATTTGCTGCATCGGGCTTAGCGGCGACTACGGCAGACTTTGTCTTGTATCTATCGCTGGTTCACAACCTTTTTTCTCCCATCCCTTCCAATGTGATTTCCTACTCCATTGCAATGGTCATTAATTTTTTTTTCCAGAAAAGATTCGTTTTTTCCCTACAGGGATCGGTATTCAGAACCTTCCTTATGTCAATCATGATATCGATGGGTGGTCTATTGATTAGCACGTCCATTGTTTATGGATTGACACAGTTTCAATTTTATTGGGAGCGGCAGTATCTTACTAAACTATTCGCTATCATGTTAGTTTTTTTCTATAATTTTTACCTGAAACGCTTGGTCTTCGAAAAGTGTTTCAGATTTAAATGCGATCTTAAACAAGTTTAACCTAAAATATCCCCGCTAAAGCATAGTGTTACCCAGTCGAATGATGTCCAGGTTTTTGAGATCATTCCAAAGGGCGGGTTGTAACCAGTAATATAAAACCTTTGAAAGGAAGCAAATTAGCAGGTTATTGAACCTGTGAAACGAATACCACAACTTCTGCGTAGCTCTAATAACCTTTGAAAATATTGAAATAGATGGCAGTTAGAGAGTTTCATCCCTCTTTACCAACGTTACGATTTGCGTTTGGCTTTATATTTCTTACCGATATTCCAAGCACGCGCTACCTGTTCACCAAGGCGCCAGTAAGAAGTGTCCGGTTGTGAGAGTATCAGCGGTTTCATTTTTTTAAAATCCAATTTGTCATCAGTCAGAAATCCCTCTTCTGTGTATGTACCCACGATTTCGCCAATGAAGATTTCATTCGCGCCGCTTTCCACAATTTCCACCAGCTTACATTCCATGCATAATGGACAGTCTTTGATCAGCGGGGCTGTTTTCAGCTCCCCGTAAAAAAGATCAAAAATTTCTGATTTATCAGTTTTTTTACCCGATACGATTCCGCAATAATCGGTAATCTCCACCATATCCTCTGAAGGTAGGCAAAGGCTGAAGGTTTTGTTCTCTCTTATTCCAGGATTGGTGTAATGGCCTTTCCCGAGAGTAATGGCAATCCTTGGTGGTTTATAGCTGGCCATTGTAAACCATGCAACAGCCAAAAAATTCGGCTTACCATCCACATGGGCGCCAACAAGAGAAACAGGCATAGGGTAGGCAGGAATAGTTGATCCCAGGTTGATCTTATCCATTTGATTGTGCCTCCTTTATCTTTTTTAATTTAATTGATAGGGTTCTCACCACGAAGAACACAAAGGGATAACATATAATTTTGCTTTTATCTTTTCGTGTCCTTCGTGCCCTTCGTGGTTATATGTGCTTCACTTGAGCTTTCCCAATGAGCTTATAAAACCTTATTTTAATAACATTATAATCGTAAGAATTCGCTTTGCACAGTCAAGGCAAATAACAAAAAATGCGGCATTTGGGACTGTAATTATCTCTGTTTTTTGTTGACGATCCCATCTGAGGCATTAGGTTATCTTACACATAATTCAATGGCTTGTAACGTTAACACATATATAAGGGAGATTCGCAATGAAACTGGAAGAGACGTATGCAAACTACGTGGACGATACGGCTGTCAAAAGGATTCAAGATTTAGAAAAAGAAACAGGTACGCTAATTATGGCCTATGCCACACCATACGTGCCGGCCGATCTATCCTCAAGACAATTAAAAAAAATTGAAGCACTTGAAAAAGAGCTATGTGTTCGTCTGGTATCATACAAGACGCATTAAGATGTTCCTGCTACAAAGCTTGGCACACAGCATTCTGTCGTGCTACCCATTAGTCTTTTGACCATGGCTATCGTCATCGTAGCTGTATGGCTAATCGGTCAGCACGCTGTGCTCATGCCTGAGGGGAAAAATGCTGAAAGAAATCCAAGGGCTTATCTGTTATTTAGAAGATCGCAAATCAAGACTCATCAGCGATCTTTCGACATATTCTGAAGGTCAATTACGGATTCAGCCGGAAAATGGACGATGGTCGATCCTCATGGCCTTAGAGCATATCGTTCTCGGCGAGCGCGGAATCCGCCTGACAGAGGCGGAACTTCGCGGTAACCCGGTACGTAAGCAATTAAGAACCGGAAAAATGTTGGCTGTTGTGATGGATGTGCTGGAAACAGATATTCCTGTAGATGTTCCGGATATATCTGTGCAGCCTGATGGATCAATGAATTTGAATGAGCTGCTTGCTTTATGGGGTCGGGAAAGAAAAGCGCTATGTGATCTGCTGGAAAAGGTAACCGAGAAAACGGTGAATGATGTCATGTTCAGCCATCCGGCAGCCGGTCCGCTTGATCCGGTTAACACGCTAAAGCTTGCAGTGGCGCATTTCGACACACATCGAAGACAAATCGATAAACTCAGAAGCGAAATCCAGAAAAAAACAGGCTAAAAAGGGCTTTGTTGAGTCGACGGCTCGACAAAACGGTTCGGTTTTGGTCCATAGGAGATTGTAGTGACGGTGGAGAAACTGTTTGAACCATTGCAATTTGGAGATTTAAAACTTAAAAATCGAATTGTAATGGCGCCTATGACCAGGGGCAGGGCCGGGGTGGAGCGCGTTCCAAACCAGTTAATGGCCGACTACTATTTTCAGCGTGCTTCAGCGGGTCTGCTCATCACTGAAGCTACGGTTGTTTCCGCTCAAGGCAACGGTTGGGTTGACTCACCCGGCATTTATACCGACATGATGGTGGAGGGTTGGCAAATCGTGACACAAAAACTGAAACCGACCGGCACCCCCATATTTTTGCAATTATGGCATTGTGGCAGGGCGTCTCACAGCGATTTTCACGATGGTGCACCTCCGGTATCTGCCTCAGCGGTTAAAATCAGCGGCGACCATATTCACACGCCGCTCGGGAAAAAAGACTACGAAACTCCGAGGGCTCTGACGACAGATGAAATCAGGGTAACGCTAACCGACTATAAAACCGCTGCTTTAAATGCCAAAACTGCAGGTTTCAGCGGTATCGAAGTCCACAGTGCCAACGGCTACCTGATCAATCAATTTCTTGACTCAAAAACAAATTTGAGGACCGATAATTACGGCGGCAGCCTGAAAAACCGGTATCGCTTTTTAAAAGAAGTATTGGAAACAGTTTTGGAAATATGGCCATCAGAACGGATTGGTGTTCGACTCTCTCCCAATGGCGTCTTCAATGATATGGGCAGCCCTGATTTTAGAGAAACATATCTCTACACAATAAGGGAACTAGGGAAGTTCAATCTTGCCTATGTGCACATCATGGACGGGCTTGCCTTCGGCTTTCACGAACAAGGTGAACCGATGACGCTGGCTGAATTTCGGGCCGAATATAACGGAATTATCATAGGCAATTGCGGCTATACCAAAGATGCTGCAGAAGAAAGGCTCACAGCTGGTCATGCTGATCTTGCAGCCTTCGGTCGACCTTTCATCACCAACCCCGACCTACCTGAGCGTTTGAGAAATAATTGGCCCCTTACACCTTTCGACGATATGTCACTGTGGTACACACCGGGAGCTGAAGGATACACGGATTACAAACCGTATCGATAATCAGCTCCCAAAAGTAGTGCACTCCATCTATGCACACGATTGCGACCGATGGATAGTATGTCTGGGCTGACCCACCGTACCGGCAGATATGGTCCTATCATCCCTGATACACGTGTTCTACGATATCATTGATGTCACAAGCAATATCATTTTCTTTTAGCAGTTGGATGATATGCGGAATCTGATCGCTCTGATCGACCGATAGTTCAAGGTACCCCGCCTTCCTAATTAGCGCGATGCCGTTTTTTGCAAGCAAAGCAGCCGCTGCACCTAAATTACCAACCTGAAGCCCCAAAACAGTATAGTCCTCCATATAGAAGATGGGTAGTGAACTGTCCGGCAGGCAAATTGCGGTGTTCGATTCATTTGATATAATTGGCATACGTGGCATTTTACAACCCTTTCGGTATGGCGGTAAGGCGGTCACATGAAACAAAGGTTAAATCGTACAGTTTGGGCGTGGTCATCACAATCTCGCGCTCAAAGAAAAGCCGCTTAAGATGGATGAGTCTGTTAATGTCCTGTTGAAACAAATCCGGATTCTCGCCATAAGTATTGGCACGCGAGCGAAATATTAAATAGACAAAAGCAGTCATAAATTCTTTGGCATCGTTAACTGATAAGTCAACAAACTTCCATTCCTGCGATAATACGTCTCTTAAAGAATCTGGTCCCTTCTGCAAGGCGCTTCCAAAATCTTGTTTCAATAATTCAGACGGCATGGAATCTTTGCGCGGCGCATTTATAAATAAGAGAAGACATGCCCATGAAAGCAAAAAGAAATCCTGCATGAATGCTTGAGGCAAAGGTGGCGCTTTTTGATAAAAGTCTAAATCTATTCCCTTTATTTGACCTCGGCAATTCATCATGATGTTGCCCGTTTTAACGTCGTTAATCGCATAGCCCAGGGCATGAACTTTCTCTATCCACAGCAGAATGCTCACCATCACATCGATGGTTTCATTGAGTGTCAAAGGTCTTGAAAAACGGTGATTTTTTCGCTTTGACCGTTGACCGATAGGCTTTAAAAACTTTCGCCTGAGTTGCTGAAGAGATTTTTCTTCGCTAAAACTGGCCGGTCGGCTAGTGGGCTCTTCCCCTCCAATCCCCAAAAGCTCGTCTAAAGTTTCTCCCTCAGCAACAAGCTGTAAAACGTGGTAGGTGTATTTTTTCGATAACAACCCCGCGTCATAAATACTGATTACATGAGGAGAATTACTCAAATCGTGTGATAGTCGCAGCATGACATCTTCAACTTGAATGGCTTCCTTCTTTCTTTTTTTATAGATGCGATCGACTTTCACTGCCACCCTATCTGGCCACCGCGGATTGATCAGATTTATGGCCTCATACACCCGGCCGAATTCTCCGATACCTAACTGACTGACAATGACTAACCCAATTTTTTTGAATTTGTCTGCCACTTTATTCCATGCGGAAAGATCCTCTTCATCCTCGATTCCATAACGCCCGACTTTTGGGGGCGGTGTTTCAACACCCTTTTTTTTGATGGTAATGTTCATCGGCTGGTAGGCCTCAGGTATACTGGACATAATCTGTGACAAAGAAGGCCTTAGATATTCATCGTCTAAGTATCCTCGGATAATCACTTTGGCGGAGGCGACCAGGTCATCAAATTTTAATAATTTTATCTTATCGTGCTTGTTTAACATGTCTTCGCAGACGAGACGGTGCAGAAGATTCAGCATTTTGAAAAACGGCTGACTGAAAATATTTTCATTCGGTATCTTTATTCCTTTTTGAAAAAGTCTTTTTGCTAAAAAATTAATGTAGGTTTTGCCTGTTTTATTGGGCACAAGACGACCATTCTCTCTTTTATTTTTAAAAAGAATATTTCTTATTGCCACGCAATCACACCAGACCTGATGAATTTCTTCAAAAAATCTATCCCTGGGCAAATTACTGTGCCCCAGTTCATGCAGCAACGGTTTGACCAAACCCCATAAAATCCCTAACTGTTCATCTTCTCCGCCATCAGACACTTTTTTGTAGGCTTTGAATACACTATGAATAAGATCGCTATTCAGAACGATAGACACTTTATTGATGTTTAGACTGTCATCCAAAAAAATCTCTCTTGTTGAATCTGCTGGGAGATGATGGCTGCACTTTATTTGAATTGGAACAATGGTATTGGCACTATTGGATAAAACTTCTCTTGTTATAATGGCTGCAGTCGTTTCGTACTTCTTTACCTTTTTTAAAAAAATTTTAAATCCGTCATTTAAATGGCGGGCTAGCTTCTCTGAATTTGAATTCATATTTAGAGCTATAAATTCAAAACCATCTTGTTCGGATATGTCTTTTAAGCCTACCAACGGTTCTGGATCGTAGCGTTGGGCAAGCGGTAACTCAAGATACGCTTGCCAGGAAGTACGCTCACCATCAAAAACGACGGAGTTATCAGAATATCTTTGTGAACTTGTAAACATTTGGGAAGAATAGCTTTCTGAGCACATAAAGATATAAGCCTATTAGGTCTAATCTAAACTCATCAATTTACTTTTTCTTTTCGTGTCCTTTGTGTCCTTCGTGGTTGAATCGGCATCACTTGGGTTTCCTGCAAAACCGTATACGTTAATTTGGGTATTAAACCGCATAACCACAAACTGCCGCATCTGCCATAGAAACTAGCTTAACGATTTTCCAACGCCTTTTTTAGATCATCAATCAAGATATCAGCCGGCTCTATGCCCACCGATAATCGCACCAGGCTTTCATTGATACCGGCTCTGCTACGCTCATGCGGGCTCAAGGCTGCATGGGTGTTGGTGATCGGTTGATTGGCCAGACTGGTCACACCCCCCAGGCTGGTGGCCAGTTTGATGCGGCTGAGCCGGTCCATAAAGCCCTTGGTTTGGTTAAAATCACCATCGATTTCAAAACTGAGCATGCCGCCAAATCCCAAAAGCTGTTTTTGCGCTACTGAATGATCGGGATGGGATGCTAAGCCCGGATAATAGACAGTTTTTACCTTTGAATGTCGTTCCAAAAATTCGGCGATGAGCATGGCATTTTTGTTTTGTTGTTGCATACGGAGTTGAAGCGTTTTCAAACCGCGCAAGGCCAGAAAAGCGCTCATGGGATCCATGACGCCGCCCAAAATTTTACGGTGGGTCCAGAGGTTGTCAAAATGTAGGTCGTTACAGCATAGAAATCCGGCAGTGATATCGTGATGGCCGCCGATGTATTTGGTGGCACTGTGAATAACGATGTCAATCCCTGAATCCAGCGGATGTTGGTTGATCGGTGACGCAAAGGTCGAGTCCAGCATTACGATAGCCCCTTTATAGTGGGCCGCCCGAGCTAACGGGGCGACATCCACGATTCTCAGCAAGGGGTTGGTGGGAGATTCAAGAAAAAGAATATCCAAACCGCTTTCGATCTCCTGCAGCAGCCGATCAGTGTCCCAGCAGTCTGCAAAAACCGTTTTAACATTAAATTTCGGCAGGACATCATTTAAAAACTCAAACGTGGCGCCATACAGCTGTCGGGTGGCGACCACGCGGCTGCCGTCCTTACTATAGGCGGACAGCGCGGTGGTAATGGCCGCCATCCCCGAGCCAAACCCCAGGGCCCTGTCATAGCCTTCTAGAGCCGCCATTTCCTTTTCGGCCTCGGCCACCGTGGGATTGTCCCAGCGTGAATACAAATAGCCGCTGCGGTTTTGGACCACATCAATCAAATCATCAGATTGGTCAAATTTGTAGGTGGCCGTCAAATGCACCGGATAAATTACGGGTTTGCCCTTCACCTCTGGTCTCCTTTCTGCAACAGTACAATAATATATACGCCTCAAAATAGAAATAGAAAACCCGGAATCAACCTCTGATTCCGGGTTTTGAAGAAAAATTCGGCGGCGTCCTACTCTCCCACCCAGCTTCCCAGGCAGTACCATCGGCGCTGAAGAGCTTAACTTCCGTGTTCGGGATGGGAACGGGTGTTGCCTCTTCGCTATAGCCACCGAAAAATGACAATTCGTTCTTGGTGTTTAGCGTTTCGCATTTGGATTCAAACAAGCTGGTGCGATTATAGTTTGATTGTGCTCATTATTTTGCAGCCAAGCCGCACGACCGATTAGTACCAGTAAGCTAAATGTGTTGCCACACTTACACACCTGGCCTATCAACCTCGTCGTCTTCGAGGGGTCTTCAGTTTCCCCTGTTGCCAGGGGAAAGGGATATC
>JASFJF010000056.1:0-13490 GCA_050122255.1 Desulfobacterales bacterium | reverse complement strand
CCAGCCTACGCATAATTTTGTTTTTTTATGTGATAAGGGGATAGAGCCGCATAGTTATACTGGAATGACAGCACCTCCAGGTTTTGTGATCATAATCGCTAAAACGGAATATGTACCCATGCTCACATTTTGCCGAACTAGACCACTTTTCAAAAATTCAAGACAAAATCACCCGGGAGTCTTTTGTCTAATGATTTTAATGGGGTTTTTGGCGTTGAACAGCTACGCACAGGCACAAACCGGTTTTCATCTCGATATGGAACCCCTGCATGTTCCATGGTCTCATCTGTCATTTCACGCTAAAAATTTTGGGGTAGAGGTTTCAACCGACATTTATATAAGAGCACGGCGGGCATCCGAACTTGAAGCCGAATTGATTGCATCCCCCAAGGGCATACCCGTCAAAGCTCAAGCCTCCCAGGTAAATGAGATGACAATAAATACCATCATTGACCCCCGTTTTCGCTCACCGGTAAATATTCATAACCGCATCTGGTTTAACCCATCGGATGCCTCAGCTTTGGGTCGTGTTAGATTGCGCCGCGGGGAAGATGACTTTAAAAAAATGTATCGCTTTACCGAGCAGGGTGTTTTTCGACATCGAATGGAACCAAAGGACAGAGGCGAAGCAGGGCTGGAACCCGAAAAGTGGTCGGATATCAAGGATACATTCTATCCTTATGATATAAATAAGCTCAATTGCGATAATGTTTCCGAGCGCTCTGTGCTGATCTACGTCCTTTCGGACGCCGCCATTTTAAAAAATAATACGCCGCTGACGCTTTGCATTTTTGGAAAACGACATTTGCATCGGGTGCAGCTTCAGGCAAGCGGAATACAGCCCGTTAAAATCAACTATATCGAAAAAAACCAGCAGGTTGAAACCCGAAAAGAAGGGACCCTAAAAGCGCTTAAGATTACGATAAACGCCCAACCCATGGAAAAATCTGGGATGGAGGATGTGGAGAATTTTTCATTTTTGGGTTTCCACGGGGAAGTCAGCATTTATGTGGAACCCGTTTCAGGCCTACCCATCCAGGTCAGCGGAATCATTCCCGCGATTGGCAGAGCAGATTTAAAACTCAATAAAGTTCAGTTGAAAGACTGAACGAATTTCAGCGGCGGTGAACGTGGCGCAAATCGGGATATCAATGCGCGCTAACAAAAATTTCTCAACGCTTCTTAAAAAGTTTTTGAGAAATGTTATCGATAAAGCGCATGATGGTATTTTTTTGAGCTTTGCGCGACAGCCGCTGCATGTATTCGGATGAAAACCGAGGCTCGATAGCCGGCTCGTTGCTCAGTTTCCAATCATCGCAATCGTAGCCGACGACCTGCATGTAAGGCACCAAAACCGGTTTGAAAAGCGCCACATCTGCTTCCACAAACCAGTGCCGCCAGTCTCCACAGGCCTTCTTGCGAACAACCTTTTCTTTACCGGTACCCGTCGGGACTTCGGCCTCCTTCTGAACCTCAAAGCCCAGATAGTCGTTTAAGGCATCGAACGCCTGGTTCACCATATCCTCGTATTTGAATAAAAACCAGTCATTTCCCAATCCTTTGATGAATTCAGCCATCGGCTCATAGCGCTTCTTTTCCTCCTCAACGACATCTTCTGCACTTCGGGGCCACCCGTTATGACCCGTGTAACGACAAATTTCATGAAAGGAAACCGATTTGGGGTCCCGTTCTTTTTTCAATACTAGATCGAGATGCGCCTGATATTGCTTTCTGTGGCCCAGGATTCCCCTGTGCCAGCGATAAAGCATACGGCTGACTGCAGCATCTCTCGGGTCACGCGCCATCCAGATTTTGCGGTCATAATGCTCACTTTTTAAATGCTCCCGATAAAGCGTAAAACTTTTTCCTTTGCGTTCTTCAACCGTATGCTTGTAGACGGCGTTTGCGTAATCTCCCAGATATTTACCGGGTTTGCCGCCCGAAAAAGCCTTGCAATCCGGAAGCCCACCGGCCACCTTATATACCAGGGCCGTTGTACCTGATTTTCCCGTTCCTAAGATAAAAACCCGCATTGCGTTTCTCCATCATTCATTTTTTTGGCAAAAGCGACTATAGGATGAGCGCCGATTAAGCTCATATTTTTCAGGTGCTGATCCGAAAAAACTGGTTTAAAAATGGTTCAACCGCAAGTTTATTGTTGTATCCCAGCAATTGCTGAAATCGGGATACCCGTGCTTTTAGGTCGCTGAGCAAAACTTCAGGATAGCGGTGTCGTTGAAATTCCGGTTTGTTGTGGGAGGTGGGCCGAGAATCTTTATATCGTTTTATGAATGTTCGCAGCGTATACAAGCAGCAACCGTAAATGCGGGCGCCGATTCCCGGTTGAGGCAAATTACCGCGTTTCCGAACCATGGTTTCAAGTACATCAACTATACGCTCACAGGCCAACGGCCCCTGCTGCCCAGCCAGATACTGTTCGATGAGCACTTTGCGATCCTGCCCATTCGCCGGGCCGATTTCACCGCACAAGATTTTATTCAGCATTGCTTTAAGCTCATCTATATTAAAGCAGGCAATGCTGATCAGATTCGGCAAACGATAAAATCCGAAATCATAGGTTTCGTTGATTGAAGCCCGGTAGGTAATGGCCGGGACCCTCATTACATAAGCCTCCACACCGGTTGTACAGCCGTTGTGAATCAGTGCTGTAGTCGCCAGAAGCCAGGGCACCACGTTGCCTTCATTGGTGACCTTCACTCTCCGGCAGCGGGATGCGATATCATGATAAATTTTCTGGTTCTCGGTCGGGTGGGGCCGAACAACGATATTGTAATCCGGAAATGCTTCATCGAGCACGGGAATCATGTTTTGAAAGTCTTTAAAAATCGCCTTTTTGTGATCCCGCAGGCCTTCGGCGTATTCTCGACTCATGCCTTTGGCGGCCCTGCCGAATCTGGGAATCTCATCTGACTTTTTGAGGGGTTTAAAAAGATTCTGGACCGGCGAAAATGCATTGACGTGATTAAAATTCGTATTGACCAGGATGAAATCTCCGTATGCCTTTTTAATTTTTTCAACAGCCCTGTCATAGTAGGCATGCAGCTCAGGCCTGAGCAGATCGTTGCGCGGATTGCCCGTAATTTCGATGACGGCATTTTTCGGCAATTGGTGATACCGGCGCCACAACCGGGCATTATCCTCGCCCCAGGCGAAAAACCGGGATACGTGAGTCATTGCCGTTGGTGACAGGCGGCGTGAATAATAGGTTTCAGGCGGTAAATGAACCAGTGCTTCTTCGTCCCAGGCGACAACTTCGTGTCCGAGGTTGCACATTATGCGGAACATCGTATCGCTGGCTGCGGTGATACTTTTGGATAGATAAATCCCCTGCGGAAAAGAAGTGATATTGAAATGGATTTCACGGCGGGATCCAATAAATGACGAAAAGCCGCGCCGGGCAGCCACACAGGCCAGCAGGATTTTGGAATCCAGCTCACGAACCTGATTCTCTACCGGTAGGATGAGGGGCACTTTCGCTGCGGTTATGCTCATGATTCGCTTTCGGTCATCTCTGTTTAAGATTCGATCACGCTAATGCGCATATCATTCGATGACAATTCTAAAAATAAGATTCTTAACCCTTTTTAGCCCAAGTTTCAAGCCGGATTTGAAAGACACATTTATGTAAAATAAAAATCGGATCAAACCTTCAATGCACATAAAACACCTTTTCTTGACAAAATAAGGTCCGAAAGTTAGATTGTGCGCCAAAATCGAGGCTCCGTCTGAAACGGAAGAATTTTGTTCTGTGGCGAGGCCGATAGATCCCATTTCTTTGTATCGAATATAGCAAACAGCGCAATGAAATCTCATAAATCAGCCTTACTGGTCCCTGTTGAAAACCAGGTGCGCGAGCTGGATGCCAAACTGCTGCTCGTTTGCATCGCGGCAAAGCGCAACATCCCTTCTATCATCGGACCCAAGCGGGAGGTGGAATTCCGCATCGCGTCATTTCCAAAAAGCATCTTTCTTTCGAAATCATTGCGGACTGGTAATCGAAAATTTTTCCCGACCTCAATCAAGCTGGGTCATAAAATTGCGGCGTGGGATGAAGAAGCGCTGGTTCATCTACCGTCCGAGATTTATTTTCCCCGGCGTCTTTCGCCTAAGGGAATGAATTATGTATCTCATTTTTTTGCGTGGGGTGAAGATAACGCAGAATTGTGGAGAAAATATCCTCATTTGCCTGCTGGCAGACCGATTCATGTCACCGGCAACCCGCGTAACGATTTATTGCGGGTAGAAATTCGTTCCTATTATGAAAATGATGTAAACCATATTGCCAGTACCTACGGGGATTTTATCCTGATCAATACGAATTTTAATCATGTCAATGCATTTTATCCCGGTCAGAACCTGTTTAAACCTGTAAAAGATTCCAGTGGAAGCGCTGAATTTGGTCAGGCTGCCAGAGGGATGCCACGCGCGTATGCTGAAGGTTTCCGCAATCACAAACAGAAAATTTTTGAATATTTTCAAAGACTTATTCCTATGCTTGAAAAATCATTTCCAGATCACGACATTGTTGTGCGGCCTCATCCCACCGAAAACCAGGATATCTATCGTAAAATCGCCGGTCGCTGTCAACGCGTAAGGGTGACCAACGAGGGCAATGTGGTGCCGTGGCTGATGGCCGCCAGCGCCCTGATTCACAATGGCTGCACTACCGGTGTGGAAGCCTATGTGCTGCGCATCCCGGCCATATCATACCGGGCGATCGTCAATGAATACTACGATGATGGGTTTTACCGATTGCCAAACCGTTTGAGCCATCAGTGCTTCAACTATGACGAACTGGAAGCAACCCTCCGCATGATCATAAAGGGCGAACTCGGGGCAGCAAATGGTGATGACCGCACAGCACTCGTTAACCACCACCTGGCAGCATTAAAGGGGCCGCTGGCCTGCGAACGAATCGTCGATGTTCTTGAAAAAGCCATCGGCGAACTGCAAATGGAGCCCCCCCGGCCTGCAGGTGAGTGGGTTAAGGGTTGGCTCAAAACAACAAAGCGACGGATTCGGCAGCGCTGCAAAGCGTATCAGCCGGGGTCTGTTAAATCAAAAGAATTCGAACGTCACCGATATCCCCCCATTGGCGCCCATGAGATAAGCGCCAGGCTTCAACGATTTCAGAGGATACTTGGCCACACTGCCGAATTGAAGGTTGAGCCTGTTTTTGGAAAACTTTTTCGAATCAGCGCTTGACATCCCGGAATGCTGAAGCTACGCATGTGTATTTTGAACACGCACTATTTCTCAGCGTGTTCTTGAAAGGACGTCGTAATGAAAATCTTGATTCTAGGACGGGGCAAGTCCGGCACAACAGCCCTGTTGTTCAAAGTAGCCGCCGGGCTGCCGGATTGTCAGGCTTTTTCCGGCGGTCACCCCGGCAAATATTCGGGAGAATTTGAAAACGCCGCATACAAGCACACCTACAGTGAACGCAAGGGTAAGACCTTCGATGTTTATGAAAAACACGTAAATGCGGAGAACTACGATCGCAAGATCTGGATGGCGCGGGATCCACGGGACGTTGCTGTCAGCCGAATGCTTTTCAGATGGCACAAAGGGCCAAAGGGAAGCTGGAAACAGTACCGGACGCACCTGGAGCTGGTCCAAAAAAAGGAACGCAATCCAACATCGGTTCCTTTCCATATCCTTTGCCGCTACATCGGCCACGGCAACTGGCCGCTGACTGCAGAAGAAGTTGTGGAAGACGAACGTTTGCGGTACCAGCGTATGAGCGACTTCGTCAAGCGCCTGCAAGACGACTGGTTTATTTTTAAATACGAAGACATGATCGATGGATATTTTGCCGATTTAAACGATTATTTAGGCTTTGCTGTAAAGACCGATGCCGAGGTGCCCAGATCGACCGGAAAAGCCAAGGTGGCCCGCAAAAAAGCCTATGGCGATTGGCGCAACTGGTTTACCGAAGAAGATACGGAAATCTTCAAAACCGCCTACCTTCCTTATTTGGAAGCGATCGGCTACGATTGCAATGACTGGGCCGTATCCACTCAACCGGCAATTGAACCCGAATTTTCGTCAATGTATATGAAACGGCTTGTGCGAGAGAGTACGTCTAATCCCTTTAGGAGGCTGAAGGAAAAATTATTGGGGACCATATAAAGACCGGTCGTTTCATCGGAAACCCGCTATAGCATGGCCAAGGGTTTTAACAGGAATTGTCCCATCATTATTTGCCGGCATGTGCTGTGATAAAGTTTTCGTAATTTCCGAGCACATCTTTTTCCGCCCTGCCGCCATAGACGACCTGTTTTACGTACTCTACAACCCGGGTCTCCCCGTAGGGCACGGCCGCCTTGTTTTTTTGCAAAGACCTCAATGCATGTTCCAGCTCGCTTTCATCGTGTATCGTCCAGCAGGCTCCCAATTCTTCAAACAATGTCGTGTTCGCATGCAGGTACTTGAGATACAATGCGGGCTTTTTTTGCATCAGCACCTCGGTGATGACACTGGAGCCGACGACAAGAGCAATATCTGCCCACTCGCACAATTCGGCGGTCAGGACAGACGAAGCATCCGGCAGGTTGTTGTCCTTAAAGAGATGTTTTTCACCGCCTGTGCGTGTGTGGGGTTTAATCATGACATCCATATTTTTCATTCCGGCCAATAGATTGCATGTCGTGCTCAAGCGGCTTAAATCAGCGTGGTACTGCGGTTTGGACGGCATAAAGACGACTTTTAACCTGGATGGAGGATTGGCCGACGCCGGTATTCGGCGCGGCATAATTTTTTTGTTTTGCGCCAGCCATTCACTGCTGTACCGGGCGCTTCCGAGCACAACAATTTTTTTAGCAGAGACGCCGGATCGCACCAAGAGATCCTTGCGCAGCCGGTTGGGTACGATGATGTGGTCAAATTCGTTGAACTTTGACGCTCGTCTGGCATCCGTCGACTTGGCTTTGGCGGCCTCGTCGGTGTACAGATGAACACCGTGGGGCAACGAAAACGAGGGAATGGATTTTTCTTTGGCCGCTTGCAAAAGGTTGCGCACGACATACAATCCCGGCATGATGTGATCAAAACAGATAGCTCGGGCACCAGATCTTTCTAATATAGAATGCGCCCACCGAATGTCATAGTATCCGAAGCGAATAAGCTTGTATGACAATATCCCGAACTTGCCGATTAAATAGCTTAAGCGTTTTTTATAAAAGGGAACATCCGTCCTCATCGTTTCGGACAGTCTCTGGGCCTCGCAAGATTTCTCGACAAGACGACTCAATAATTCATGAAGCAGCCCACGATGGCGATCAAATCGGTTGTGAAGGTAATCGACTGTAATACCCAGATTTTTCAGAAAATGAAGGCGGTAATCGCTTTGATGGTCGTAACGCGGGTTCATACAGTAGACCGCTACCGGTTGACCCGCTCTGTGCATTTTCCAGGCAATAGGCGTCAGATGATCTATGTCGTTAAAGTGTCTGACAAAAAAGAGATACATTTGAAAGCCTCTCCCGGCATCTGATGGCGCGGCAACATCATAGCAAATGAATCAACTCATGTCCAACCGGAGGTTCATCCTTATTTTCGCACGGCTAAAAGCAGCTGAAAATGTTACCGTGGATCTTATGCAAGGCTTAGCTCATTATTTCACGATTTACGAATTCCGGTGAAGTTGGCGCCACCTTCGATTCTATTTGCGCTTGAATTTTTGATTGTGCCTGTGGTACAAGATATCACGATAAGACTCTATATTTGTTACACAATAACTTTCTGTTGTGAAAACAAAATTGAAATTTCTGACACTCTTTTGAACCTGGAGATCCGAGTAAACCGGGAAACAGATGAAAATTTTTTTCCTAATGCGAAATTCGATCTACCTTCGTAACTACGAATCCGTCGTGCGTCTGCTGGCAGACAGAGGCCATCAAATTCTGCTAGGTTTCATTAAGGTAGATGAAGTTTTTTCTGAAGATGCGGTTGCTCAGCTAGCAGAAGAAAAGACTGGAATTAGCTATATTATCCTTTCTCAGCGCGATTGGCATTGGCGGCGACCGGCTAACTTTATTCGAATCCTGCAAACTTATGTGCGCTTTTTGGATGCGCGCTATAAAGACTCCCCCAAGCTCAGGGCAAGAGCCGCTTCGCTATTATCGCCCTCCATCCGCCAGCTTGTCAAAATGATTGTCAATCACCACGACTCAAGAAGATGGTCTTTCATACGTTTTTTGCAAAGAATCGAAAGAGCCATCCCCCTGGATCCATTAATTGTGAAGTTTTTCAAAGATATTCGACCTGATGTGTTTTTAATAACACCGCTCATCGATCTGCAGGCCAAACAACTCGACTGGCTAAAATGTGCAAAATCACTGGGCATCAAATCCGGTCTGTGCGTAGCCAGTTGGGACAACCTGACAAATAAAAGCCTGATCCAGACTGTACCGGATGCCGTATTTGTCTGGAACAAAATCCAACAGCAGGAAGCTTTGGAGCTGCACCATATTCCCCTTTCGAGGGTCATCGTCACAGGCGCTCAATGTTATGATCGTTTATTTGCACATCAACCGACTACCTCAAAGACAGAATTCTTGAGCAAAGTGGGTTTTAAAGAAAAAGAAGATTATCTTCTCTACCTATGCTCATCGAAGTTTATTGCCCCTAATGAAGTAGACTTTATTCGAAAGTGGATTTCACGCTTGAGAAGCTCTCAGGATCCACTGCTCAACAGGATCGGGGTTTTAATCCGACCCCATCCCCAAAATGCAACTCATTGGCGCAACGTAGACCTTACTGATTATGACAATGTTGCCCTTTATCCACGGGAAGGTGCCAATCCCATCCGCGGGAATACCTTTGATGATTATTTCGATTCAATTTTTTATAGCGTTGCAACGGTCGGAATCAATACCAGTGCCATGATTGAGTCCGGAATTTTAAACAAACCGGTTTTCACAATTTTATCAGATCAATTTCGCAACACGCAAAACGGGACTCTCCATTTTCATCACTTGGTAGAGGGCGGACTCCTAAACATTTGCAGAAACCTGGACGAGCACCTTGAACAATTAAGCAAAGTTTTGTCCGGACGAGAAGCCTATCAAGTGCGCATCAGCAATTTCATTCAGCGCTTTGTTCGACCATATGGTCTGGAGATTGAATGTACGCACATTTTCGCAGAGGCGGTTGAAAATCTAAATCAAAGGAAAAAACTCTTATGATCAAAACCGATGGAAAATCCTGGCCTCCAAACAACATCAAAAAACGATGGTATAAATTGTGGCATCAAATTAGTGGCAAACTAAAAAAGGAAATTGAAATATTTGATGGCGAAAGGGCTCTTAAATTCCGCTGTAACAATATCCACGAATTGCGAAGATGTATGCGAATCTTTACTAAAGAACCGGGAACCATAGAATGGATAAAAAAAACGCTTACATCTGGAGATGTGTTTTATGATATCGGATCAAATATTGGCATCTACACAATATTTGCTGCCAATTTTGTCGGAAAACAAGGGAGGATATATTCTTTTGAACCCCAGAGTCTAAATTTTTCGCGACTCTTGGAGAACATCGACGCTAATCAATTTTTTAACAGAATCATACCCTGCAATTTCGCGCTCCACGATGAAAAAGGATTTTTTGATTTTATTTACTCAGATTTTGAATCCGGCTCTGCCCATCACCAGCTGATTGAAGGACCTAAAAACAGTAAAATTGGCAATGAACACAAAGTTGCAGAATTTAAATACGCAACAACGATCGATGATTTAATTGGCAGTGGAAAAATACGACAGCCGCAGCATATCAAAATAGATGTTGATGGAAATGAAATGGCAATCCTTAAAGGAATGAGCCAGCTATTAAAGGACACAGGCAGGCCAAAATCGATACAGGTTGAACTTGATAAAGATCACCAAGAAGAAATTTTGGACTTTATGAAATTAAACAATTATGATTGCAAAGAAACCCATTACACGGCAGCCGGGATAAGAAAAATACAAGAAGGACAAAATCCCGATGAGCAGGTTTATAATGCCATTTTTTGTGGGTAACAATAGGGTGTCTCTCTATTCTAAGGAGTAAACTCTGCAAATGTTAAAATTCAAGAAATATTCCAAAAAAATAAAAAAATATATGCAACGTGGCAGATTGCTCAAAGCTTTTAACACAAATGTATTTGAACTGGAAAGAGCCTGTTTAAAGCATCTTAATCCAGTTACATGCCCGATTATTCTCATTTCACAGATACAGCGATCCGGTGGCTCTTTACTTAGTCAGCTTTTTGATTTTCACCCGCAACTGCACGCCCATCCCTATGAATTAAAAATTGGCTATCCTAAAAAGTACAATTGGCCCGAAATAAATCTAAATGATGGTCCGAGGCATTGGTTTGACATTTTATTTGAAGACGATGTAATAAAACATTTTGAGAATGGGTATAAAAAGGAACCCACTTCGGATGATACGTTTCCTTTTATCTTTTTACCATATCTTCAAAGGAAAATATTTTTACATTTTGTAAAATCAATGGATCCGATCAAAACTCGTGATGTTTTTAACGCCTATATGACTTCATATTTCGGAGCCTGGTTGAATAATTCCAATTATCATGGGAACAAGAGATACGTATCCGGTTTTACACCTAGGTTATCAGAACAAAAAAACAATATGGAAAAGTTTTTTGGTATCTATGCGGATGGGCGATTGATTTCAATAATCAGAAACCCGAAAAATTGGTTTCCCTCAGCCTTTAGGCATAACAGAAAAATCAAAAAGGATAAATATAGCAACATAAATGTTGCGATTGATCAGTGGAAGCAAAATACTGAGGCCATAATCCGAAATAAAGAACTCTATAAACAAAAAGTCTGTGTTATAAGATTTGAAGATCTTATCCAAAAAACAGAGCGCGTCGTGAAACACCTCTCAAATTTTTTGGAAATTGAGTATAATCCAATTCTGCTTGTGCCTACATTTAACGGTATACCTATCAGGGCAAACACAAGCTTTGATGAAAATAGAGAAGGTATTATAAAGAATACCGTTGAAAGATATAAGACACTATCATCAAAAGAAATTGGAGTTATCGAACAAGAGACCAGCGTTTTATACGACAGGGCTCTTAAACTGGCTGATGTTTTTTAAATGAAGTTTAATTTGAGAAATCAGCCATAAAATACCAACTAAACAGAAACTTCATTTTTTAGCGAGGGAAACGGCGCTGTCTTAGTTAGGCCCTCATTGAGGAATAATATTTTGAATATTTTGGATGTATCGGTTCCCCTTAATGCTGAATTACCTGTCTGGCCTGGCGATCCACAAATTGTCTTGGAACGTTATCGCTGTATCTCAGAGGGAGACTCCAGCAACGATTCCAGAATCGCATGCAGCGTGCATTCCGGGACCCATGTTGACGCGCCGGCACATTTTATCCAAAATGGAGCGACCGTTGAACAACTACCTTTGGATGTATTGATCGGAAGCGCCACAGTTTTTGAATTGCTTAGCGACGACATTATTACGCCGGAATTGCTGGAAGCTCAAGCTCTACCTGGGAAAATAAGGCGGCTGCTTATCAAAACCAAGAATTCCGCTCTGTGGAGCAATCCCAATCATCAATTCAATCCAGATTTCGTAGCGCTCAACGCCGATGCTGCTGCCTGGATTGTTGAAAAGGGAATTCACCTTGTGGGTGTTGATTACCTGTCGGTTCAACTGTATAAAGATACCGAGCCGTTGACTCATCGAATTCTATTGGAAGCCGGTGTGATTATTGTGGAAGGATTGAACTTGCACAACGTGCGTCAGGGATCCTATCAGCTCATTTGTCTTCCGCTGAAACTGGCCGGCAGCGATGGTGCACCGGCACGTGCTATATTGATTCAGGAATAAACATTAAGTATATGAAAAAAAAACTTTTAAGCAAAATCAATTAAATTAACCACGAAAACACGAAAATTTGAAAGCACGAAATAGAAACGTAAGCTTGAAAGCTGGGATGCTTGGAAGCTTGCAAGCTAAAAAACTTGAAGCGGTCAGTTATTCTCGGCCTCCAAGCTTTTTGACTTTAAAGCTTTCCAACCGGCTTTTAGCCTATTTCGTGCTTTCGTGATAAATGATTTTTTCTGTACCTTGTCTGTAAAAAAATCAGTTTAAGCATATAGCGATGAAAATTGTAGCTGTTATACCGGCCCGAATGGGCTCTTCGCGCTTTCCGGGGAAACCGCTTGCTCCGATTCTGGGTCGCCCGATGATTGAACATGTTTATCGACGGACGATGCTGTGTGACTCGCTAACAGATGTCATAGTTGCCACCTGCGACACGGAAATTTTTCAATCCGTGGAAGCATTCGGCGGAAAAGCCATTATGACCTCAGCCGCTCATGAACGCGCCAGTGATCGCGTCTCCGAGGCAGCTGGCGGTCTGGATGCCAATGTGATTGTCATGGTTCAGGGGGACGAGCCCATGACCCTTCCAAAAATGATCGAGGAAGCGCTCGCGCCCTTCCTTGGTAATGATGAGGAGGTTTCCTGTGTCAATCTGACGGCCAGAATTAAGAGTCAAAAAGAGTTTGAAGATCCAAACACCATCAAAGTCGTAATGGATCGCGACGGACATGCCTTGTACATGTCTCGTGAACCCATCCCGACGCTGCATCTTAAGAATTTTGATCAGGTTTGCTCCTTCAAACAGGTTTGTATCATTCCGTTCACGGCGGCTGCATTACAGGAATTTATCCGCTTGGATCCAACGCCTTTGGAAGTGGCTGAATCCATTGACATGTTGCGTTTTATAGAACACGGCCACAGGGTTAGAATGATTGAAACGGCGTTTACGACCCAGGCCGTCGACACCCCGGATGACCTCAGGAAGGTTGAAGAATTGCTGCGTCAGGACCCTCTGACCGCAACATATATCAACTTATAAGGAATGGAGAAGCGGCCCTCCAGCCGCGAAAGAAATAGAAATGGAGAACGAACCTATAGTGACGTGGCGCGTACTGGTGTCAGCACCTTATTTTATTCCTGTAATTGATGAATGGCAGCAGCGCTTGATGGCTGAAAATGTGGAATTGGTCCCTGCACAGGTCAACGAGCGATTGAGTGAAGCTGAATTGCTGGGGGTCATAACAGACATGGACGGCATCATTTGCGGTGACGATCGCATCACAAAGCGAGTGTTGGATGCCGCTCCGCGCTTAAAGGTCATTTCCAAGTGGGGCACCGGTATAGATTCGATAGACTTTAAAGAAGCCAGGCATCGCGGAATACCGGTTTATCGCACACCGAATGCGTTTTCCGAACCGGTGGCCGATACGGTTTTGGGATACATGCTGACCTTTGCGCGCAAGCTGCCCTGGATGGACCGTGATATCCGTAGGGGAAATTGGAAAAAACCGCCGCTGAAATCTTTACGCGAATGCGTGCTGGGCGTCGTGGGTGTCGGCGACTGCGGTAAAGCCGTTGTCCGCAGGGCCATGGCTTTCGGGAGCGAGG
>JASFJF010000055.1:0-13506 GCA_050122255.1 Desulfobacterales bacterium | reverse complement strand
AGATTGCATGGCTCGAGGTTTTAGCCGGTGAAAAAGCATTTCAAAAAACCGGAAACTGGTTGCCGGATGAAACATTAGCCGAAATTGAAAAGCATGCGGTCGCCATCAAGGGTCCCATGACGACCCCGGTGGGTAAAGGGATCCGCAGCCTGAATGTGACGATCCGCCAGGTTCTTGATCTGTATGCCTGTGTACGGCCGGTGAAGTATATTAAATCGGTTCCCAGTCCCGTAAAAGATCCGCAAAGCGTTAATATGGTTATTTTTCGAGAAAATACTGAGGACCTTTATGCCGGAATCGAGTATCAGTCCGGCAGCCCGGATGCCGACAAGGTGCGCCAATTTTTAAACGAGCAAATGGGTACCCGCTTGCCAGCCGATGCGGGTATTGGCATCAAGCCCATTAGCGCCACCAATACAAAGCGGCTGGTGGCCAGAGCGATTGCCTATGCCCTGGACAACGGCTTTGACAGTGTAACGCTGATGCACAAGGGCAATATTATGAAATTTACCGAAGGCGCTTTCGCCCAATGGGGCTATGAGGTGGCTACCGAAAAATTCAAAGACCATACGATCACCGAAGCAGAGCTGTGGGACGACTACCAGGGCAAGCAGCCACATGGTAAAGTGGTGATCAAAGATCGCATTGCCGACATGCTATTTCAGCAGGTCCTGCTGCGACCGAATGAATTCGGGGTGATTGCCACGCCAAACTTAAACGGTGACTATCTTTCAGATGCTCTGGCCGCTCAGGTGGGTGGATTGGGAATGGCACCGGGCGCCAATATCGGTGATCAATGCGCTGTCTTCGAGGCCACCCATGGCACCGCTCCCAAATATGCCGGCCTGGACAAAGTCAATCCCAGCTCGCTGATCCTCTCGGGCGCTATGATGCTGGCTCATATGGGCTGGCGAGAAGCATCCCGCCTGGTTCGCGATGCCCTGCAGGCCGCCATCGAATCCAAAACCGTTACCTATGATCTGGCCCGTCAGATCAAAGATGCACGGCAGGTCAAGTGCTCCGAATTTGGAGAGGCGATCATCTCACACATGGAGTAACCCCGGTTCCTGGGTTCAGCGTTCAGGGTTCAGAAGTTCGGGATCAGATGCTATTGCTCGTTGTTATTAACCTCTAAACCCTTGAACGTTGAACCTTTGAACCTGCTAAATAACACCTCGTTTGTAAGTTTTACTACCGATGAACGACATAGAGAAACGAATTTTAAAACGAGTTATTGGAGACCTATTTGATGGAAACTTATTACAAACCGGAAGATCTCCCTAAATTTGAGGAAATCGGAAAAGAAGCGCCAGAACTGGCCCGCAAATTCTTTGAATATTACAATTCCGTTTTCGCAGAAGGTGAATTGAGCGAGCGCGAGAAGGCGCTGATCGCCCTGGCGGTCGCTCATGCGGTTCAGTGCCCCTATTGCATCGACGCTTACACCCAGGCCTGTTTGGAAAAGGGATCCAACCTGGCGGAGATGACCGAAGCCGTCCATGTCGTCACCGCCATCCGCGGCGGTGCATCCCTGGTTCACGGCGTTCAGATGCGCAATATCGCCGATAAATTATCAATGTAACAGAGCTCAGATGCCCCCACAAGCAACCATACCGCAAAAGCAGAGATCTGGGCCGGCCGAAGCATTCGATATCGCACCCTTTAAATCCACCCTGGCCCGGCACAACCTTGCACTGGTTCGGCAGACGACGGCTACTTTGCAGATCAATTTGGGCTTTCTGTGCAATCAAACCTGCCGCCATTGCCATTTGAACGCCGGACCGGACCGCATAAAAGAAAATATGGATGGGCAGACACTTAAAGCCGTGGTTGCCTTTGCTCGGCGATGCCGTTTTGAAACCATCGACATCACCGGTGGTGCACCGGAACTCAATCCGCTGCTGCCCGATTTAATTCAGCACATCTCGCCCTGGACGCCGCGAATCATGCTGCGCTCCAATCTGTCAGCGCTGAAGGAAGACACGAATCGCCTGATGGACGTACTCACATCTCACCGGGTGGTGATCGTGGCGTCATTTCCATCGCTGAATATTTCCCAGACCGACGCCCAGCGCGGAGAGGGAATTTTCGACGAAAGCATCGCGATATTTAAAATGCTCAATTCGCGGGGCTACGGTCGTATTGGATCCGGTCTGGAGCTGAACCTGGTCTCCAATCCCACCGGGGCATTTTTGCCCCCCAACCAGAAACAAACCGAAAAACGCTACCGTCAAATTCTGAAACAAAAATGGGAGCTGACGTTTAACCAATTATTTAATTTTGCCAACGTGCCGCTGGGCCGTTTCCAACTGTGGTTGATTCAGACGGGCAACTATGAAGTCTATCTCCAGAAGCTGGTGGCCGCTTTTAACCCCTGTGCGATCGAAGGGCTGATGTGCCGCAGCCAGGTTTCGGTTTCCTGGGATGGCTATCTGTATGACTGCGACTTCAACCTGGCACGGGGTCTTGGCATGTGCGGCCGAAAAACCCACGTTTCCGAAATGGCGGGGCCACCTGAACCCGGTAGTCCCATCATGACGGCCGAACACTGCTATACCTGTACAGCCGGCGCGGGTTTTACCTGAGGCGGCAGCATTGCGACCTGAGTTCAGGTAGAAATGGTTTCAAAACCCCATCTGAGGCCTTGAAACCACTTCAAGGAGAAGCCCCATGCCGTCAGCGCGGCCGGAACGCTTAATTGTCTTCACCCGCTTTCCCGAGCCTGGAAAGACCAAAACTCGTTTGATTCCGGCCCTGGGCGCTCAGGGTGCGGCCCGCCTGCAGCGTCAAATGACCGAACACATTATCGCCACAGCAGGCATTTTAAAAAACCGACAGGGGTTCAGTATTGAAGTTCGCTATGAAGGTGGCAATGCCATTCTGATGCAGGAATGGTTGGGGACGCAATTGACCTACCGACCGCAGGGCGGCGGCAACCTGGGTCGGCGCATGCAACGAGCTTTTGTAGCGGCGTTTGAGGACGATGCGGCGGCAGCCGTTATCGTCGGCAGCGATATACCGCGAATCACAGACTGCATTCTTCAGCAGGCCTTTGAAACGCTGCGCAGAAAAGATCTGGTCCTGGGCCCGGCCAGGGATGGTGGCTATTACCTGATCGGCATCAAAAGAACACTGACGTCTAAAACCTACGGCCAACTATTTGACGGGATCGACTGGGGTAGCGACAACGTTTTCGCGCAGACCCTGCAAATTGCCAAAGATCTTGGGCTCGACCTGAGTCTTCTGGAAACCTTGACCGATGTGGACCGGCCCGCGGACCTGCCTGCCTGGCAGCAGAAACAAAAACCATCCCGCCAGCACTCGCGAGCGCAGAACCTATCGATCATCATCCCGGCGCTCAACGAAGCCGCCACCATCGAGAGCACCCTTTGCGCTCTGCAGGGCGGCGATCATCTGGAGGTGATCGTCGTTGACGGCGGCAGCACGGATGGGACTGTCGATCTGGCCAGAGCGCGGGGCGCCAGGGTCCTCCAAGCCCGCCCAGGCAAAGCCCGCCAGATGAACTGCGGGGCTAAAGCAGCAAAAGGTGAAGTGCTGGTCTTCCTGCACGCCGATACCCGCCTGCCCGATGAGTTCTACCGTCTAATTCTAGCGGCGCTCGCTCAACCGGGGGTGGTGGCCGGCGCTTTTAGGCTATCCATCGATTCATGCGCTGCCGGCATTCGCTTTATTGAACGCATTGCTGCCCTGCGCTCGCGCTGCTTACAGTTACCGTATGGCGACCAGGCCCTGTTTATGAAAAAATCAACCTTTGAAGCCGTTGGCGGATACGTGGACGTGCCGATCATGGAAGACTTTATTCTGGTGCGCTGCTTGCGGCGCACGGGTAAAATTGCTATCCTGTCCGCTGCGGTCGTCACCTCGCCACGCCGCTGGCAGCATTTTGGTATTTTAAAAACATGGCTGCTGAACCAGATGATCGTTATTGCCTATTATCTGGGCATCTCGCCCGAACGCCTGGCACGCTGGTACCGCCGCGAGGCCGGAAAGAGCAGCGTTGAAATATAGACGCTACAGTTACCCTTGCAAATTCGATGATTGCCATTTTGCAATACCACGCACCTTTGGCCTTTTTGTTCAAAGCAGCCCTGTATCAGGGATTAGCAGCGCCTCAGATTGGCGTTCAACGGCGCATGATCGTTTGCGGCTTACGGGGCGAGATCAAAACGCTGATCAATCCTGAAATTGTGGAGAAAAAGGGAAGGTATGTCAACAGTGAATATTGTCTGTCGCTCCCGCAAAATGAGCGCAAAATGATCACCCGGTCTCAGTACGTCAGGGTGAAATATAATACATTGAAAAATAGCGAAAAAATTATTTGTGCCCGGAACAGCTATGCGGCCCTTCTCGAACACGAAATCGATCACCTGAATGGGGTGCTATATATCGATTATTAGAATCATCTCAAAAATGTCTTTTGGCCCAATGTCGCTGTTGGTGACGCGTTTCAAATTCTCGACATACATTCGTATGGCTCCGCTTTGTGACCCATAAAGATGTATACGATCGGGGCGGATGTCCCGTTAAGCGGATAAATCGACCGCGCCGCGATCTTGAAACAAAATTGAATTCTTAAGATGACTCCTGAAAGTGGTTTCAAAGCCCTGTCTGATGCTTGGCGGTCCGCCTCACCCACAACTCCCACCCCTTGACTTAATAATTTGGCCGCTTATTATTAAGCTTTGTAGCTTTATCGTCAAAATTCAATAATTAAGTTTAAGGCGACTTGAGCCGATATAATGGGAAAGCAACTGCCCGTCTTCGAATATTACACATGGGCTCGGAGCCCTGGGTTTACGTTCGCGAATTACCGGATATTTAAAGGATTTGATAAATGACGTCCATTTTGTTATATTAACATTATCATTGAGAATCTTTGAGCGGTAATGGGACCTTATAGAGCTGAGCGATCTGTACCTCCCGATAAGATTGCCTGCCATTTATAACCATTCTCCGTTTTTTTATATCCTCAAAATTTAGGGCAAATACGTGTTCAGATCTCAGTTGGATTCTCCTGTGATGCCAGACAAATTTGGATGAATACTGGACCGCGCAGCGACTATTGACGATTGAGAAGATAAGAGGAAAAATGATCGATCATCACCGCATTCAGTTTGAAAGACCCGATCTAGAGAAATTAAATCAAAAACATACCGTCGTAGACCTGCACTTTCATTCCCACTATTCGGATGGACATAATTCGATAGAAATTATTGCCCAAAAAGCCCGCGAACTGGGGATCGGCATCGCTGTAACCGATCATAATGAAATCCGAGGCGCCATTGAAATTGCACAGTACCGCGATATCCTGAGCATATCGGGGATTGAAATGACCTCCTCGGAGGGAACCCATATATTGATCTACTTTTATCAGCTGGATCAGCTGGAAACATTCTACCATGATCACGTGATTCCTCACATGGGCAATGATATCATGAGCTCCACCGAGCTTCAGATGGAAGAAATCATCAAACGCGCCCGCAAATTTAAAACCGTTATTATTTTTCCGCACCCCTACTGCGGGGTATATACCGGAATTCAAAATTCATATTTTCCCGAAGATCGACGCGAGCACATTTTTTCCATGGTCGATGGCATCGAGGTCATTAATTCTGAAAATATGAAAATATCAAATTTGCGCAGTGCGGTTTTGGGCTTTAATCTGAACAAGGGCATTACCGGCGGCAGTGACGGTCATCGCGTGGCCCAGATGGGAAGAGTGGTCACCTATGCGCGCTGCCGGCGCAACAGCAAAGCTTTCCTGGATGCCATCAGAAAGAAAAAGACCCATGTGGTAGGAAAAGAAATCGACCTGATCCGCAAGGTAACATCAAATGGCGTAAAACTTCGAAACAACATAAAAAATTATCCGGACCTGGTTGAAAAAAATCTCAAATACGGCTATACGGTCATTAATTCCAAATCAAGGGAAATTAGAGAAAACGTAAAACGCAGCTGGAATGGCAAAAAAAGAGAAAGACAAAAGCATTATAGGGCTTTATAACTATTTATACTGAACTTGCAACGCCTGAGATACAAACATAAAGGCGCATTCATTTTAGTGTAAAAAAATCGCCGGGAATACAAAAATTCCCGGCGATTTTTTTATATCCAATTTTAACCCGGAAGGCAAATTTGTGGCCGCTTTTGTCAAGAGCCATGGATCGATCAAGGATTCTGACGGAGCCTTTCAAAACTGCGGCGCTGGACCTACATTTGGGAGCATTTCGATTCACTTTCAAATCATCACGACTTATGATAAAAATAATAGCTTAACGCTTCGCAGCTGATAATCAAGCCCGCTATAGTCGAACATCGGGCAGAGAAAAACGTCGAGTCCTCAGAATGTTTCGGACGCATTATTTCATCAAGCGTAAATTTTCAGGAGCTGTTACGATGGATAACATTTCCAGAAGAAAATTCATGGTCATTTTGTCTTGGCTGCCATTATCCTATCCCTTCGCCGTTATGGCGGCTTCTTCAGACAAAAATATTCAAAAAACAAACAGCGAATTTCCGATAACCAAAGCGGTTTTAAAAAGCGCCTATGAAGCCGAAAAGATGGCCTATGAAAATTATATCTGCTTTTCCCAAAAAGCGGTCGAAGACGCTTATCCCAATATTGCTTATCTGTTTACCGCTTTTGCAACGTCTGAAAAAATACATGCCGACAATTACAGACGAATTCTGGCATCCATGAGCACAGGGCCCGAAGAACCTGAATTTGAAGTGATCATCCTGGACACGAAAAAAAATTTAATTAAAGCCACCGAGGGCGAACTCAAAAAGATCCGAGAAATATATCCAGATTTTATAGCGCAACTAAAAGCAGAATCCCACGACCAGGCGGTTATGAATTGCATATATTCATGGAAATCCCATCAGCAACATACGCGCAAAATCAATGAAATCCGCAAATATTCGAAATATTTTTTTGGTCACGTGGCCAAAAAAATCGAAGGGCTCAAATTGGACTTCCATATATGTGAGATCTGTGGCTCTACAATCGATGAAGCCCCCAAGACACCGTGTGATATCTGTAGCAAGCCGCACACGCACTATTCTAAAGTGAAAAGACCTGCCTGAGCGTCAGGTTGGCGCTGCCAGCATTTGACTGCTCTGAAATCTAAACCGACCCCATTTCAATCCCAATTTAACGAAAAATTAGGCGCTTTTATCAATAACCCAGCGTGCAAGATTATCTTGACAAGGAATTGTTTTTGTCTATTTTGCCACTGTCGCGGGACTGAGCCTGGCTTTTTTGATTGGCCGCTTGATGCCAAAAAAATGGATTGCAGCCCGGCTGGAAAAACTTGGATTTTATGGAAATGGTTTCTGCTGACCGTCGTTTTAGCGGTTTCTCCGGCTCCCTTGCTGGCCTATCTCGGTGTCATCCGGCTGGAGGCATTCTTGGGGATTTCGAAATAGATGCATTTTTGAGATGACTTCTGAAATGGGCCAGGAAATTGACATGCGTGTTCCCGCCTAAAGTATACCGTTTTAAAAATGGATTATAATGCAGGCCGCACAAATCCATTAATGCCAACCCGGCGGCTCCGGCCCAATTATTGAGTTCCGCCGGTTTGATGAACTTATGATAAGTGTGGGTTCCTTTGGGCACCAAACCCAGAATATATTCCGCACCGACAATGGCAAATAAAAATGACTTCAGATTGCGGTTAAGGGTCGCAAAAAATACATCTCCACCCGGTTTAACCAGAGCTTTACAGGCTGTGATCACGGAATCCGGCTCCGGAACGTGCTCCAGCAATTCCAGGCAGGTGACCACATCAAACTGGGCTGGATGGGTTTCGGCAAATTGCTCGGCCGTCGCCTGCTGATAGTCCACTTGCAACCTCGAACGGCGCAAATGCAAGCGGGCGACCCCCAGGGCAACATCGCCCATATCGACTCCGGTAACCACAGCGCCCATTGATGCCATTGCCTCGGACAGAATGCCGCCACCACAACCGACGTCCAGTACCGCCTTGCCGGCAAGTGGAGCCCGTCGGTTGATATAATCCAGGCGCAGGCCGTTGATATCATGCAGCGCCTTGTGATCTCCCTGCCGATCCCACCAGATGGGTGCCATGGCCTCAAATTTGGCGATCTCCGCCGGGTCAATGTTTGATATCGGTTTATCGGTATGGTTTTCAGGCATTGTCAAATGTTTATTCCATCAACAGTTAAATTCAAAATCAAACCATTTGTTGTGCGTTGTTTAAAACGGTTCCTGCAACGAACTACAGGCGAAAGACAACAAACAATATGTTAAATCCCCGGAATTGCATTACAATGCATTTATGATTTTTTGCCGACCAGGCCCCATAGTTGCGACAGTAGCATCCCCGCCAGCATCAGCCCGCAACCAAAAAGGCCGCGGGCCGAAATAATTTCATCCAGTATCAGCCAACCGCCGATAGCCGCAAACACGGCCTCCATGCTGAGCAAAATCGCTGCATGGGCCGGGTGGGCATCCCGCTGGGCGATGACCTGCAGGGTATAAGCAATGCCAACCGAAAGCAGGCCGCCATATAGAATGGGGATGGCCGCCTGAGAAATGGACTGCATGCTGATGTCTTCGATAATGGCTGCCGTAATCAAACTCAAGATTGAACAGGCCAGGTACTGTGAAAACGCCAATTTGATCGGATTGATCCGCGGTGATAACCAGCCGATAACCAAAACATGGGCGGCCCAGAAGAAAGCACCGATTAAGACCAGCAAATCGCCCAGTGCAATCGTAAACTGTTCGGTCACACTTAAAAAATACAGCCCGATGGCGGCCAGAATAGCGCCGATCCAGGTTCCGATTTTTGGCTGCTGCCGCCAGATCAGCCCCAGGATCGGTACGATGATCACGTACAGACCGGTGATGAAGCCGGCTTTCCCGGCAGTTGTATAGACCAGTCCGATCTGCTGCAGCGAAGCCCCTGCAAACAGCGCCAAACCGAGAGCGCCGCCGCCCAAAAGGATTGTTTTCAATCCGGCCGGCGTCAGGATGTTGCGCGAAGGTTTTTGCTCATCACCGCTCAGGATGACCAGCGGCAACAGGGACAGGCTGCCGATGGCAAACCGAATCCCGTTAAATGTAAAGGGGCCGACATAGTCCATACCAACGCGCTGGGCAACGAAGGCAAAACCCCATATGATGGCGGTGGTCAGCAGCAACCCATCTGATTTTACGACTCCGGATTTCATAATAGATGGTTTTCTCTGAATCTTATAATCTTGTTACGCGGATATCTGGGAAACGCCAGTTGAATACATCTGATATTTTCTCACCACGAAGAACACGAAGGCAAAACACATCAATTTACTTTTATCCTTTCGTGTCCTTCGTGCCCTTCGTGGTGGTATAGGCATCACTTGAGCTATCTGCATAACCGTATCTTGTTAAAAAGGCACCATACCCGCCTCCCCATCCCCAGTCAAGCGAACAACGGTGATAAGCGAATCGTCATAAAATGGTTGATAAATACCATTGTCCGAAATAAATTAGAAGCTGACTCGATTCGGTTAAGCCCGTTTGCCGGCAACCGGCATACCTGTCCGTCATGATCAACTTGCCTTTCTTGATCGCTTATAAGAAACGGCGGATACATCCTAACGATTAAAGGAGCACAACTATGAATCTGGCCAGATTTCCCCGCCGCTGTTACACCGAAGGGAAAACGCCGATCGAACAACTAACGCGGCTCTCTGCAGAACTGGGCGGGCCCACAATTTACATGAAGCGAGATGATCTGCTTGGACTGGCCGGTGGGGGCAACAAAACCCGCAAGCTGGAATTCTTAGTGGCCGAGGCCTTGCAGCAGGGTGCGGATACATTGATCACCTGCGGGGCGGTGCAATCCAACCATTGCCGTCTGACACTGGCAGCAGCCGTCAAAGAAGGGCTCAAATGCAGGCTTGTTTTGGAAGAACGGGTGCCCGGTAGTTACCGCCTCGAGGCCGGCGGTAACAATTTTTTATTTCGCTTGCTGGGCGTTGAAAAGATCACGATTGTTGCCGGCGGCGCCGACATGCTGGCAGCCATGCAACAGGTTGCAGATGAGGTCGCCGGTGTGGGCCGCCAGGCCTACGTCATTCCCGGCGGCGGTTCCAACCCGCTGGGTGCGACCGGTTATGTGGCTTGTGCACAGGAAATCCAGTGCCAGACCTTTGATCTGGGCATCAATATCGACCATGTGGTCTGCGCCAGCGGTAGTGCCGGCACGCATGCTGGCCTGGTCACCGGATTTTATGGGAACAGCAGCAATATACCGGTCAGCGGAATCAATGTCAGCCGTTCTAAAAATGAGCAGGAGCAGCTGGTATACGAACTGGTCAAGCAGACTGCCGCGCATGTGGGCGTCTTGGCAGATATTCCGGCAGCAGCCGTGCGCTGCTACGACGAATATGTCGGCCCGGGTTATTCGCTGCCCACAGCTGAAATGGCCGAAGCCGTGCGCATGCTGGCCGGCCTGGAAGGCATCTTGATGGACCCGGTTTACACCGGCAAGGCCATGGCCGGATGTATTGACCTGGTGCGCAAAGGCGTCTTTAAAAAAGGGCAAAACATTCTTTTTGTGCATACCGGCGGCTCACCGGCGCTATATGTCTATCGGGAGCACATACTGGGCGCAGGGCATCGGGCGTAAGGCTCAAGGCATCGGGGGTTCAGGGAAAATATGGCGGGAGTGTTCAGGTGTCTGGTGTCAGGGAAAAAAACACAACCATTAATCTACCACGAAGTTCGCGAAGGGAACCAAGTCAAAAAACTTTTACTTTAACCTTCGTGCCTCTTCGTGTTTTCTGTGATGAATCATCATGAAAGAAAAAACGATTGGCATATTAGGCGGCATGGGCCCGGAGGCAACCGTGGACTGCTATGCCCGGATTATCAAAAACACACCGGCCAAAACCGACCAGCAACACCTGCGGGTGATCATTGACTCAAATCCCAAAGTTCCGGATCGCACCGCGGCCATTACCGGCAAAGGGCCGTCGCCGGTGCCCATTCTGGTGGACGGCTGTCGCACGCTGCAGGCAGCCGGTGCTGATTTTATTATCATTCCCTGCGTGTCGGCCCATTTCTATCTGACTGAAATGCGTCAACAGATCAAACTACCGATCCTGTCCATTTATGATGCAGTGGCCGATGCCATCAGCGACGGCCACGCGGACATCCAAACCCTCGGCCTGATGGGCACCACCGGAACCATCAGCGGCGGCCAGTTTCAAAAACGCCTGGCCGCCGCACACATTCAAACGATCGTGCCCGATGACATCCAACAAACCCGGGTCATGGCGGCCATTTACGATATTAAAAATTCGGCGCCGATCCGCTCCCGCAAGCAGATCACGGCGGATCTGGTTACTGCCGCACAGAGCCTCATATCCGACGGAGCGCAGGCAATCGTGGCCGGCTGCACCGAAATTCCGCTGGCCCTGGAGCAGCAGCACTTATCGGCTCCCTATTTTAACGCGCTAACAATTTTGGCCCGCGCCGCTATTGCAGAAGCCGGGTTGGCACCTGTACCCTGAGCCACAGTCTTGACTTCCGTTGGCATTCCAGATTATCCTATCATGAATTTTCATGCAAGATTCAGACAGCGCCTGGATTTTGCACGGGTCGGAGGCTTTCATATGCAAGGCACTACAGGGCGAAACTATAGTCAACTATGTTTCGCCCTGAATAACGCAGCAGATGGAAGCCTCCGGCTCGCCCGTTGGGTGAAAATTAATGAGATAAAATGATTCTCATCCTTTATGCTTTTATACTTTGTTGGTATTTTGAATCAGTTCTATAATTTGTCTAGCTGGCAATAATTTATTGGTATCTCAACTTATCATTAATTTTCATGCAAGATTCAGGCGGGTGGGATAATGACCAGCGCAATCTTAATGGCCGGATATAAAAACAAAATGGAAGTCCGACATTACAGCAAGATCGTTGCTGAACATTATGGCGAAAAGTTCATCGAAACCGGTTATCGGCCATTAAGAGAATTCGAAACTTTCGTTGACGGGCAGAAAAAAAGCATGCCTATCATCCAATTTACGCTGGAGAGGTTATTTGCCAGCGATGTGATCGATGAAATCATCATCGTCGGCCATCAGATGCTATTGGAGCAGCGCCTCGGTAATTTTATCAAACAATTTGAAAAACCCTGCCGTCTGATTAATCAGAACACCCGCCTTTCAAAAGATATCACTGATCGCTTTAAGATCATCAAGCGCAAGGTCAAATACAATTCAATCGCGGGCAATTTGATCAAGGGCTACGCCGTCAGCAAAGCCTGTCACGAAAATCGGCATGCCTTATTTGTGGCCTCGGACTCACCGCTGACGACCCGGAAATTTATAGAACAATTTCTGCATCTGGCCGTAAGACATCAGGACGAGGCGGCCATCATTTTTCCGGCCATTCTGATAGATGCGCAAAAAGACAAGATGGGCCGCTACCCGCTCAAGCTACTAAATGACAGCGAGTTTCAAATGCCCGGCGTAAAGGACAGCTACAACCGTCAGGGCTTCAGACTCTCTTCTTTGATGTATGCCAATCCCCATTTGTTCGATATGAATACGGCCAACACCGCCTACAGCCTTCGCAAGGCCCTTAACCCCAATGCGCAGCTAAAGCTGTTCAAAATTACCCGCAACCTGGGTTATCCCAACGTCTACTCTAAATATTTCGCCCGCAAAGATTTAAGCATAACAGAGGTTGAAAACATCACCTCCGCCTTTTTTAAAGGCAGACTAAAATTAATCCCGATGGCCGCAGAAAATTCAACTTATGATTACGACGGTACTGATTTTGAATATCAGATGCTAACCAAAATGCTCAGTACGCCCTGAGTGTTTTGCCGGAAATGCTGAAGTTTGGAACAGGTGATGGACGGCGATGTTATGAGCGTAACCGATCCGGTGGCTGCATTTTTCGATTTTGATGAAACTTTGTTGGAAGTGGAAAGCAGCCGACTGGGCATCCAATGGCTGCGGGACCGCCGCCGGCTGCCGTATGGATACATCCTTAAAATCCTGGCAGCCAATTTTTTCTACCAGCGCCAGCTGTTATCCGACGAACGCATGGTCAGAATTTTACTGACCTTTTATAAGAATAAGCGCCTGGCAGCATTTCAAAACGGATCGGCTGATTTTTACCACGAGTATTTGAAACCGCACCTGGCACCTGCAATTGTTGGCAGAGTAAAAGCACATAAAACAAAAGGTCATGTCCTGGTGTTGATATCCGGCTCGCTCAGATATCTGCTCGAGCCGGTCGTAGAAGATCTGGGATTTGATCATCTGTTGTGCACCGACCTGGAAGTCAACCCCGACGGGCGACTGACCGGAAAAGCAAGCGGGCCGGTATGTGTCGACGAAAATAAAAAAACGTTGATGTTCGAGCTGGCGCAAAACATCGGGCTCGATCTTGCAAAATCCTATGCTTACGGCAATCACCACTCCGACCTTGCGCTGCTGGAAAGCGGCGGTTAT